>NZ_JAGXJK010000219.1:0-265 GCF_019091605.1 Micrococcus sp. GbtcB5 | reverse complement strand
AGGCCAGGGACACCTGCTCCGCGGTGGGGTAGGCGAAGCGCACGTCCCGCAGCCGCACGGACAGGGGCCCCACCGGCAGGGCCGCGGGCCGCGCGGGCTCCGTGATGAGCGGCTCCAGGTCCAGGACCTCGAACACGCGCTCGAAGCACACGAGCGCGCTCATGATCTCCACGCGGGCGTTCGCCAGCGCGGTCAGGGGGGCGTACAGGCGGGACAGCAGCAGGGCGAGGGTGACGACGTCGCCGGCGTCGAGGGTGCCCGCGAT
>NZ_JAGXJK010000218.1:0-265 GCF_019091605.1 Micrococcus sp. GbtcB5 | reverse complement strand
GAACGAGGGCCGCGAGCGCGACCAGCTCGACGGCGGCCGCTCGGCCGTGCGCCGCGGCGCCGCCACGCAGGAGTGGGCCGGCGAGCGCCGCGCCCCGCTGCGCGCCAAGGAGGGCGCGCGCGCCACCCAGATGCACTACGCCCGGCGCGGCGAGATCACCCCGGAGATGCGCTACGTCGCCCTGCGCGAGGGCGAGGACGTGGAGCTGGTGCGCTCCGAGGTCGCGGCCGGCCGCGCCATCATCCCGGCGAACGTGAACCACCCC
>NZ_JAGXJK010000217.1:0-265 GCF_019091605.1 Micrococcus sp. GbtcB5 | reverse complement strand
ACGCGATCATCTACAGGGCCGCTGTGGTCCTGAATGCTGTGATCGCATGGTCAAAACGATTGTCAGACATGCCCTAGATGTAGGAGGGCATGACGTTGTTGACTCGGGCCGGTGCCAGTAAGGCCGGAGGAGCGTCTCCGCAGGAGGTATGAGGCCGATGATAGTTGTAGTGGTTCACCCACACCGCTAGGGCCTCACGCCGAGCTTGCTCTGAGGAGTACGGGCGGGCGTAGAGGACCTCGTCCACCATCAGCCGGTTGTACCG
>NZ_JAGXJK010000216.1:0-266 GCF_019091605.1 Micrococcus sp. GbtcB5 | reverse complement strand
ATCACCTTCTCCACATAACCGAGAACGCGATCTAACATAACCTGTTTTGCACAGTATGTTGCAATTATCTTTCTACCAGCTGGCATCTCATCAATTATAGAAACACCCATCTCTCCAAATGCAGTAATTGCTAACGTACGCGGTATTGGTGTCGCCGTCATAAATAAAACATCTGGACTTTCACCTTTCTCCCTTAAAACTCGTCGCTGCGCTACACCAAATCGATGTTGTTCATCAGTAATAACGAGACCTAACCTATGAAAAAT
>NZ_JAGXJK010000215.1:0-266 GCF_019091605.1 Micrococcus sp. GbtcB5 | reverse complement strand
ATTGTTACAGTACCAATTTTTTTCCCAGCTGCAATCGCTACTTTAGGATCTTTTATATATTGAGAACCCATAGATGGCTCATCTTTTTGATCCTTATATATTTTAATCTCAGTATCATACGTGCGATCACTCGCTGCTGCTACCGATTGGTTTGCTTCAATTTTTATTGCTGCTAATGCTGGAGTAGAATACGCAGCAAATGGAATTACTAATGTTGTTGCTACTACTAACGCCTTCATATAATTTTTTTTCAAAATAATATCCCC
>NZ_JAGXJK010000214.1:0-266 GCF_019091605.1 Micrococcus sp. GbtcB5 | reverse complement strand
CGGGCGGTCGTGCGGGGGGCCGAGGCGCGCCACGGGAGCATGGGCAACCACGGCGCGCCCGTGGGGGCCGCCGCGGCGCTCGCCTTCGCGCCCACCCCCCTCACAGCCGTGCTGGCCACGGTGGCCGGCGCCGCGGCCTGCGTCCCCGTGCACGTGCTCGTGGCCCGGCTCATCGCGACCCGGCCCTTGCGCTCCGCGGGACTCCCGGTGTCCACCGGCCCGATATGGCTGACCGCGGGCATGCTGTCCCTCCTCACGGCCGACCT
>NZ_JAGXJK010000213.1:0-266 GCF_019091605.1 Micrococcus sp. GbtcB5 | reverse complement strand
AGGCCCTGCTCGTGGCCCTGAACAAGTCGGACATGGTCGAGGACGAGGAGCTCCTCGGGCTCGTCGAGGTGGAGGTCCGCGAGCTGCTGTCCTCCCAGGAGTTCGACGGCGACGGCGCCCCGGTCATCCGCACCTCCGGTCTGAAGGCCCTCGAGGGCGTCCCCCAGTGGGTCAAGTCCGTCGAGGACCTCATGGTTGCCGTGGACGAGTTCATCCCGGACCCGGTCCGCGACAAGGACAAGCCGTTCCTGTTGCCGATCGAGGAC
>NZ_JAGXJK010000212.1:0-267 GCF_019091605.1 Micrococcus sp. GbtcB5 | reverse complement strand
CCTCTGCGCGTCACGGTCCGGCGCTACCGGTGCGCCGCCTGCGCCCACGCCTGGCGCCAGGACACCACCGCCGCGGCAGAACCCAAGGCCAAGCTCTCCCGCCGTGCCTTGCGCTGGGCCCTGGAAGCTCTGGTCGTGCAGCACCTGACCGTCGCGCGGGACGCCGAGGCGTGGGACGTGCGGTGGAACACCGCCAACGACGCCGTGCCGGCCGAGGGCCAGCGGCTGCTCATCGACGACCCGGCCCGGTGCGTCGGGGTCACCGCG
>NZ_JAGXJK010000211.1:0-267 GCF_019091605.1 Micrococcus sp. GbtcB5 | reverse complement strand
AGCCTTTATCCAAGACGGTTGATGATAAAGTATTTCTCGCTCTAAGTCTACGTGTACAGACAACTCTACAACGTTTGCAAGCAGGAAAACAAATTCATCACCCACAATTAAATCAATTTCGTACGAAATATAAAGAAGCTTTTTCCGTAGCTATGCAATGCATTCAACTACTGGTAGTCGAATTTCAAATAACAATGCCTATCGATGAAGCAGGCTTTTTAACAATGTTCTTCGTTGTTGATCCAATTCCTGCCTCTCAAACAGAAG
>NZ_JAGXJK010000210.1:0-267 GCF_019091605.1 Micrococcus sp. GbtcB5 | reverse complement strand
AACCGTTTCAAGCCCTACCCTATGGCTGCCAGCTGATGGGCCCCACTTGAGACACGCGGGTAATGGAGGGCCCTGAAGCATGTATGTCGACCTTAGTACCCTAGAGCTATGTTTCGAATGCCGTCCTGGCGCGGTGGACGACGGGCCACCGGGGGCCATCCGCACGATGCGACCACGTCCTTCAGCTCGCCCGCACCGAACCCGGATCACGCATGGAAGACACTCGCATTGATGAACGAGTGGATTCGCCACTCGGATACGAAGGCT
>NZ_JAGXJK010000021.1:0-37139 GCF_019091605.1 Micrococcus sp. GbtcB5 | reverse complement strand
TCCCTGGACCACTTCAGGGAGGGGCGCATCGCATGGAACGTGGTGACCGGCTACCAGGACCCGGCCGCACGCAACCTCGGCCTGGACCGGCAGCCGGGCCACGACGAGCGCTACGACCGCGCCGACGCCTACCTCGACGCCATGTACCGCCAGTTCGAGGGGTCCGTGGAGCGGGACGCCGTCGTGGCGGACCGCGAGTCCGGGGTGTTCGCGGACCCGGCGAAGGTGCACCCGATCGGCGTGGAGGGCCCGCACGTGCGCCTGCCCGGCGTCGCGCTCGCGCACCCCGGGCCGCAGGGCACCCCGTTCCTGTTCCAGGCCGGCGCGTCCTCGCGGGGGCGACGGTTCGCGCTCGAGCACGCGGAGGCGGTCTTCTACATCGGCCCGACGACGGCGCACGTGCGGCGGTTCGTCGAGCAGACCCGCGAGGGCCTGCGGGAGGCCGGCCGCCCCGAGGACGCGATCCGCGTGCTGGCGATGGTGACCGTCGTCGTCGCGGACACGGACGAGGAGGCGCAGGCGCGGCTGGCCGAGTACCACGAACACGTGGACGTGGAGTCCGCGCTCGCGCTGTTCGGCGGCTGGACGGGGGTGGACCTGTCCGGCCTGGACCCGGACGCCGAGCTGGAGCACGTGGAGAGCGAGGCCTCGCGGACGGCGCTGGCCGCGTTCACCACCCAGTCGCCGGACCGTCGCTGGACGGTGCGCGAGGTGGCGGAGTTCGTGAGCGTGGGCGGGCGGGGGCCGGTGATCGTGGGGTCCCCGGCCACCGTGGCCGATGAGCTCGAGCGCTGGCACCGCGAGACGGGCGTGGACGGCTTCAACATCTCGGCGGCCGTGCGCCCGACGGACCTCGAGCGGTTCGCCCGGCTCGTGAGCCCCGAGCTGCGGCGGCGCGGCCTGCTGCGTGAGCCCGAGGCGGGGCGGACCCTGCGCGAGAACGTGGCCGGCGGGGGACCGCTGCTGCCGGAGGACCACCGGGGGGCCCGGTTCCGCTGACCCCGACGCCACGGGAAAACGTCACGCTGACGTGCGCTAATCCGTCTCGTCGTGGGAGAGTGGGGGACGCGTACCCGCGCAGACCCCGCCCCGACCCCAGGAGGCCCGCATGGCCCGGCCCCAGACCGTCCTCACCGTGGTGGCCGCCCGCCGGCTCACCCCGCACCTCGTGCGCCTGACCCTCGGCGGTGAGCAGTTCGACGCCGTCCATGCCCGCTGGGCGGAGAAGGGCGCCACGGACCAGTACGTGAAGCTGCTCTTCGCCGACCCCGCGCTCGGCCTCGAGCCCCCGTACGACCTGGACGCCCTCCGCGAGCGCCTCGCCCCGGAGCAGCTGCCGGTCCGCCGCACCTACACGGTGCGCCACATGGACGCGGCCGCCCGCACCATGGATGTCGACTTCGTGGTCCACGGTGCGTCCGACGGCGGCGCCGCCCCCGGGCACGACGGTGGCCTGGCCGGGGCGTGGGCGGCGTCCGAGCCGGTGGGGCAGCAGGTCGCGTTCCTGGGTCCCGGCGGCGCCTACCGGCCCGACCCCACCGCCGACTGGCACCTGCTCGCCGGCGACGAGGCCGCGCTGCCGGCGATCGCCGCCGCCCTCGAGGACCTCGCCGCCACGGACGCCGCGGCGGCCGGCGTCGCGCTGATCGAGGTGACCGACGCCGGGGACGAGGTGCCCCTGACCGCGCCGGCCGGCGTCGAGGTGCGCTGGCTGCACCGCGGCGGCCCCTTCACCCCGGAGACGACGAGGTTCGCCGCCGCCGTCGAGGGCGCGGCGTGGCGGGACGGACGGGTGCACGCGTTCGTGCACGGCGAGCGGGAGCAGGTCAAGCGCGTCCGGGCGTACCTCACGGACGTGCGCGGCGTGGACCGGCGACAGCTGTCGGTGAGCGCGTACTGGGCCTACGGCCGTGCCGAGGATGTGTTCCAGGCGGAGAAGCAGACCCCGGTGGGGCAGATCTTCGAGGACGGCGCCACCGGCGGCTGACCCGCACAGGTTCGGCACAGCAGCAGCTTCGCCGCCCCTCAGGGCCTGACGGGCCAGGGGTGACGTGAGACGGTCGAGGGGTCATCGTCCGGCGGTGCCCGGCCGCCGGCACGTCCGCACCTCTGTGAAGGAGTCCCCATGAAGACGCCCGCACGCCTCGCCGTCGGCATGCTCGCCGCCTCCGGTCTGCTGCTCACCGGCTGCGCCTCCGACCCGACGCTGGACGAGAGCTGGCCCGAGATCCGCCAGAAGGTCGTGGACGCCGAGAGCCTGCGCCTGAGGGTGGAGGGCACCGCCGCCGACAAGGAGGAGGAGAAGGACGACGCGTCGGCCTCGGCGGCGCCCTCCGCCTCCCTGGGCACGGACGCCAGCCAGTCCCTGAACGTGGACCTCGCCGGCGCCACCGACGACTCCCACCTCAAGGGCACCATGAACATGGACATGGGGGCGGCCACCATGGACATCGAGGTCCTGCGCCGGGACGCCGACGTGTTCTTCAAGCTCAAGGCCGACGGTGACGACCTGCCCCAGGAGATGGGCATGTTCTCCACCCTCGTGGGCGACCGCTGGATCAAGACGAGCGCCGATCAGGCCGCGCAGATGGACATCTCACTCCAGGAGATCATGTCCGACCTCGAGGAGGACATGCCCGCCGCGGACGCCTTCGACGGCAAGGACCTGAAGGCCGAGGAGGTGGAGCTCGAGGGCAGGACGTACCTCAAGTACGCGCTGCCCGAGGAGCACCACGAGTTCGGCCGGACGATGCTGATCGACCCGGAGAGCACGACCCTCTACCGTCTCGAGGACGTGAACTCGGAGGACGAGGACGTGGACGCGAACGCCACCTTCACCGAGTGGAACGCGGTCGAGGCGCCCGAGGCCCCCGCCAAGGAGGACGTCTTCGACCTGGCCGAGCTGCAGGAGCTGGCCGGCTGACCCGCTGCGCGATCCGGGTGGGCTGGCGGGCCGCCACGGCATGATGTCCTGATGGACCGCACCGCCCCCACCCCGCCCGCGAACGCCCTCGCCCCGGACCTGCCGGAGGACATCGCCCGGGAGGCGATCGCCTTCCGCCGCCTCCTCCACGGACATCCGGAGCTGGACCTGCACCTGCCCCGCACCCAGGCCGCCGTCCTCGAGCGGCTCGAGGCCCTGCGCGCTGAGGCGGGGGAGGATGCCGCCACCGGTCGCCCCGCGCTGGAGACGAGCGTGGGCCGGGCGCTGAGCTCCGTCGTCGTGGTGTTGCGCGGCGGGGCCCCGCTGCCGGAGGGGGCCCGGCGGCCGGTCGTGCTGCTGCGGGGGGACATGGACGCCCTGCCCGTCACGGAGGAGACCGGGCTGGAGTACGCCCCCGCCGTGCCGGGCACCATGCACGCCTGCGGCCACGACCTGCACACCGCCGGCCTCTACGGCGCGCTGGCGTGGCTGGTGCGCCGTCGCGGGGAGCTCACCGCCGACGTGGTGGCCATGTTCCAGCCCGGGGAGGAGACCGGCGGCGGCGCCCTGCACATGATCCAGGAGGGGCTGCTGGAGGCGGCCGGGCGACCGGTGGACGCCGCCTACGCGATCCATGTCTCCTCGGGCACGTACCCGCGCGGCGTCCTGCTCAGCCGCCCGGGGGCGATCCAGGCCGGCTGCGACGACCTGGTGGTGACGGTGCACGGTCGAGGCGGGCACGGCTCGGTGCCGCACCTGGCCCAGGATCCGGTGCCCGTGGCCGCCGAGATGGTGCTGGCGCTGCAGTCCGTGGTCACCCGGCAGTTCGACGCCTTCGACCCGGTGGTCGCGACCGTCGGGCACCTGAGCGCGGGCACGGCGGCCAACATCATCCCGGACAGCGCCACCCTCGCCCTCACCCTGCGGACCTTCTCCGCGGACGCCCGCGCCCGGCTGCTCTCGGCCGTGGAGCGCCTGGTGCATGGGATCGCCGCGGCGCACGGCATGAGCGCGCAGGTCCGGACGGACTGCGCGTTCCCGGTGACGGCCAACGATCCGGACGCGGTGGCCTTCGTCCGCGGGGTCGTGGAGGACCTCTACGGGGCCGACGCCTACCGGGAGCTGCCCGAGCCCGAGCCCGGCAGCGAGGACTTCTCCGAGGTCCTCCAGCGGGTGCCCGGCGCCTACGTCCTGCTCGGGGCGGTCCCGGAGGGCATGGACCCGGACGAGGCCCCGGTCAACCACTCCCCGCAGGCCGTGTTCGACGACGCCGTGGTGCCGCGGGCCGCTCAGGTGCTGGCCGAGCTGGCGCTGCGGACGGCGCCGGGGCCGGCGTCCTGAGCGCGGCGGCCGGCCCGGAGCACCTCGGCGATCTGCCCGACGCACGGCTCGTTCTGCAGGCTCGTGGTGTCTCCGAGCGCGGTGCCCTGGTGCAGCTGCGTCAGCAGCCGCCGCATGATCTTGCCCGAACGGGTCTTGGGCACGTCGGGGACGAAGACCACCTCGGCGGGCTTGGCCACCGGCCCGATCACCCGCCCCACATGCCGCCGCAGCTCCTCGGCACGGTCGGCGGCGGAGGCGCCGGGGCCGTCGTCGCCGGCCAGCCAGCTCTCGTGCGCCACCACGAAGGCGACGGCCGCGTGCCCGGTGGTCTCGTGCGGCACGGGGCACACCCCCGCCTCGATCACCTCCGGGTGCGCCACGAGGGCGGACTCGATCTCGATGGTGCTCAGCCGGTGCCCGGAGATGTTGATGACGTCGTCCACGCGCCCGAGGATCCAGACGTCGCCGTCCTCGTCCCGCTTGGCGCCGTCGCCGGCGAGGAACCAGCCCGCCTCGCCCTGGTCCGCGTAGTCCTCCCAGTACGAGTGGAAGTAGCGGGCCGGGTTCTGCCACACGGTCCGGGCCATCGACGGCGAGGTGCGGGTGACCACGATCCGACCCTGCAGGCCCTCGGGCGTGGGGGTGCCGTCGTCGTCGACCACGGCCACGTCCACCCCCGGCAGGGGCCGGGAGCCGCAGCCCGGCTTGAAGGCCGTGTCCGTGGGGCGGGGGGAGAGCACGGTGGCGCCCGTCTCGGACTGCCACCACGTGTCCACCATCGGCAGGTCCGGGGTGTCCCGGCCGATCTGGGTCCGCGCCCACGTCCAGGCCTCCGGGTTCACGGACTCGCCCACGGTGCCGATCAGGCGGATCGAGGACAGGTCCGGGCCGCCGTCCGCGTGCGCCGGGATCCCGTCCGGATGCCAGCCCTTGAGCGAGCGGATCAGGGTGGGCGCCGTGTAGTAGCTCGTCACCCGGTAGCGCTCGATCACCTCGAAGTGCCGGCCCGGGTGCGGGGCGTTCGGCACGCCCTCGTAGATCACCTGCGTGACCCCGTTCGAGAGCGGACCGTAGATCTCGTAGGTGTGCGCGGTGACCCAGGCCAGGTCCGCGGTGCACCAGTGGACGTCGTCGTCGCGCCGTGCCGGGTCCGGGTGGGAGAACAGGAAGTCGTGTGTCCACGAGGCCGCGGCGAGGTACCCGCCGGAGGTGTGCACGAGCCCCTTGGGCTGTCCCGTGGTGCCGGAGGTGTACATGATGAACAGCGGGTGCTCCGCGTCGAAGGCGCGCGGGGTGTGGGTGTCCGGCTGGCGGTCCACGACGTCGTGCCACCACAGGTCCCGGCCCTCGGTCCACGGGATGTCCCGGTGGCCCGTGCGGTCCAGGACGAGGACGTGCTCGATCGCGTTGTCCCCGGACACGGCCTCGTCCGCGTTGGCCTTCACGGGGACGGCGGTGCCGCGGCGGAACTGGCCGTCGGTGGTGACGAGCAGCTTGGCGCCCGTGTCCTCCACGCGGAACCGCAGCGCCTCCGCCGAGAACCCGCCGAACACGAGCGAGTGCACGGCGCCGATCCGCGCGCACGCCAGCGTGATGACGATCGTCTCGACGAGCACGGGCAGGTACACGACGACGCGGTCGCCCGCCTCGATGCCCAGCTCCTCGAGGGCGTTCGCGGCCTGGGCGACCTCGCGCTGCAGCTGTGCGTAGGTGACGGCGCGGCGGTCGCCGGGCTCGCCCTCGAAGTACAGGGCGACCTTCTCCCCGCGCCCCGCCGCCACGTGGCGGTCCACGCAGTTCACGGCCACGTTCAGGGTGCCGTCCTCGTACCAGCGGATCTCCGGGCCGCGCTCGGCGGCCGGGTCCGGGGCGGTGAGGGAGCGCGTCCGGGTGAAGGGTCGCTCCCAGCTCAGACGTCGGCCGGCCGCCTCCCAGAACGCGAGCCGGTCCGCCTCGGCCACCGGGCGGCCGTCGCCGCGCCCGCCGTGCAGCCGGTCCGCCGGGCGGCCGGGGTGGACGTCCGGGTCGGCGGCGTCGACGAGCGCCTGCGGGAGGGGGCCGGGCAGCGTGGCGAGGGCCGCGGCGGGCACGCCGTCGTTCGGTCCGCGGACGGCCCCGGAGGCGCCCTCCTCGGCCGGGTCGGGGCGGGCGGGGTCCTCGGTGGGCGTCATGGGCGGCGGTCCTCCTGGTCGGCGGGTCCGACCAGGCTAGGGACGACGACGACGGCGCCCCGCCCGCCGTCGTCACCGGCGGTCATGCTCGGCCCGCCGGACCCCCGCGGGCGCCCGGCGCGGGCCAGGGCGACGGCGGCCGGTGTGGATCCCGTCCCACGGCCGGGTCGCCCCGGCCGCCGGCCCGCCCGCGCGTGTCAGAGTAGGGCCATGACCACCTACGCCACCCTCGCCGCCCGGTACGCCGACGCCTTCGACTCCGTCGCCCACGGCGAGCGGGCCCGCGAGGCGGGCCGGCACCTGCCGTTCGCCGCCCTCGCGGAGCTGCAGGCCGCCGGGTTCGGCAAGGTCGGTGTCCCCGAGGACGCGGGCGGCGAGGGCGGCGGCAGCGAGACCGTGCTGCGCCTGCTCATGGACCTGGCCGCCCGGGACGTGAACACCGCGCACGTCTGGCGCTCCCACCTCGTGTTCATCGCCACGGCCATGGACCAGGCGCCCGCCCGTCGGGAGCGGTGGCTGCGGCACATCGTCGACGGGGACTGGGCCGGCTCCGCCCTGGCCGAACGCGCCGGCGGGGCCGCGCCGGGCCGTGCCGCCACCCTGGCCAGCCGGGACGAGGGCGGCACCTGGGTCGTGCGGGGGCAGAAGTACTACGCGACCGGCTCGGCCTTCGCCACGTGGACCGCCGCGACCGTGGGCATCGAGGGGGCGGACCTCGTCTCCCGCCGGAACTCCAAGCGGGCCGGGGGCGCGGTCCGCGAGCCGGACCGGGCCGTCGCCGTCGTGCGCGTGCGTCAGCCGCGCGTGGGCATCAAGGACGACTGGGACGGCTTCGGCCAGCGCCTGACCGCCACCGGGTCCGTGGTGCTCGACGACGCCGCGGCCGAGGAGCTGCTCGAGGTGCCGCGGCAGGACGGGCCCGTGCCCGTGCTCATGGAGGCGACCCTGCTGGCGCTGCAGGCCGGGATCGGCCGGGCGGCGCTCACGGAGGGCACGCAGCTGCTGCGGCAGCGGCGCCGCACCTTCAACACCGGCACGGCCGCGCTGCCCAAGGACGACCCCCAGCTCCTCGAGATCATGGGGCAGCTGGCCGGGCGGCAGGCCGCGGCCGAGCTGATGGTGCGCGAGATCGGGCGGCTGCTCGACGAGGGGCAGGACGGCGCCGACGGGGCCGGCCCGGCGGAGGCCGACGTCGTGGCGGCGTCCGCCGAGGCGATGGCGGCCGCGTACCGGGCCCAGGCCGTGGTGCCGGAGGCCGTCCTCGAGGTGTGCACCCGCATCTTCGACACGCTCGGCGCGTCGGCGACGTCGGCCACGCTGCGGCTCGACCGGCACTGGCGCAACGCCCGCACCCTCGCCACCCACGACCCGGCGGCGTTCAAGGTGCGCATGGCCGGCGACTGGCTCGTGAACGGCACCCCGCCGACCGCCTACACGTCGGCCGGCGAGGTCCCCGAGGGGGACTGACCCGACGACCGGGCGGCCGGACGTGCCGGGCTCAGGCCCAGCGGCGCAGGGCCCGGCGCTCCAGCAGGCCGAGCAGCCAGTCGGTGAGCTTGCCGAGCACGGCGAGCAGGATGATCGCCAGGATCAGGCGGTCCGTGCGTCCGTTGTTCTGCGAGTCGGTGAGCAGGAAGCCCAGGCCCATCGAGGAGGCGATCAGCTCCGCGGCCACCAGGAACAGCCAGGCCTGGGCCAGGGCCAGCCGCAGGCCGGAGAACACGGCCGGCACCACGGCGGGCAGCTGCACCGTCCGCAGCAGGGACAGCCCGTGGTAGCCGAAGGCCCGACCGGCCTCCACCAGGTGCGGGTCCACATGGCGCAGGGCGGCGTAGACGGTGGTGAACACCGGGAAGAACGCGCCGATCGCGATGAGGGTGACCTTGGACTCCTCGCCGATCTGCATCCACAGGATCAGCAGCGGCACCCAGGCCAGCGAGGGCACCGCGCGCAGCGCCCCGATCAGCGGGGCGAACAGCGCGTCCGCCCACCGGGACAGCCCGAGCGCGGACCCCACGGCCAGCCCGAGTGCGGCGCCGAGCAGGAAGCCCAGCAGCACGCGCTGGGTGGAGATCCCCACGTGCAGCCACAGGTCGCCCCGCTCCAGCAGGTTGACGCCGGCGCTCAGCACCGCGCCGGGGGAGGGCAGCTGCACCGCGGAGAGCAGCCCGGCGGCCGTCACCGCCCACCACAGCACCAGGAGGACGGCGGGCGCGGCCAGGCCCACCACCGCCCGGGCGCCGGGCCGGTCCAGCACCCGGGACCGGGCTGGGCCAGCGCTGAGCCAGACGTTTCGGTCGTCTCCGCGGGGTGGATGCAGCAGATTTCTCTGGCTCAGCGCTGGTGCGCCTCTGGCTCAGCGCTGGGGTGCCACTGAGCCGCAACAGGGCCGCCGCCCGCGGACGTGCCCTCCGTCACGGTCGGGGCATGTCACGAACCGGGCGCCGCACGCGTGGCCGGGCCCGGCGGGGCCGTCATGAACCCCTGGGCCGGACCGACTTCCACCGCCGGCCGCGTCGGCGTTGCATGGTGCGGAACCGTCGCCCGCCCGGCCGCGCCCCTGCGACCGGGCGGCCCTGGAAAGGAGACCCATGAGCACCGCCGAGAACGCCGGGGCCGGAGCACCCACCCGCCCGGACGAGCACCGCGCGATCCTCTTCAACGCATTCGACATGAACTGCGTCGCCCACCAGTCCCCGGGTCTCTGGCGTCACCCCGACGACCACGCCCGGGACTACAACACCCTGGGCTACTGGACGCACCTGGCGCAGACGCTGGAGAAGGGCCTGTTCGACGGCCTGTTCATCGCCGACGTCCTCGGCCCGTACTCCGTGTACGGCGGCACCTCCGAGGCCGCCATCAGGACCGGCGCGCAGACCCCCGTGAACGACCCGTTCCTGCTCGTCTCCGCGATGGCCGCGGTCACCGAGCACCTCGGCTTCGGCGTCACCGCCGGCACCGCCTACGAGCACCCCTACCCGTTCGCCCGCCGCCTCGCCACGCTCGATCACCTCACGGGCGGCCGCGTGGGCTGGAACGTGGTCACCGGCTACCTGCCCTCCGCCGCCCAGAACATGGGCCAGGACGACCAGATGGAGCACGACGAGCGCTACGAGCACGCCGACGAGTACCTCGACGTCGTCTACAAGCTCCTCGAGGGCTCGTGGGAGGACGACGCCGTCGTCTACGACAAGGCGTCCGGCGTGTTCGCGGACCCGGCCAAGGTCCACGACATCGCCCACGAGGGCACGTGGTTCAAGGTCCCCGGCCACGCCGTCACCGAGCCGTCCATGCAGCGCACCCCCGTGATCTACCAGGCCGGCGCCTCGACGCGCGGCCGCGCCTTCGCCGGCAAGCACGCCGAGGCCGTGTTCATCAACTCCCCCACGAAGGAGCTGGCGGCCGCCACCGTGAAGAAGATCCGCCAGGCCCTGGTGGACGCCGGCCGTGACCCGTACGACGTGAAGATCTTCGCGATGCAGACGATCGTCACCGGGGCCACCGACGAGGACGCGCGGGCCAAGTACGACGACCTGGCGCAGTACGTGGACCCGCTGGGCGGCCTCGTGCTCATGTCCGGCTGGATGGGCATCGACCTGTCCCAGTACGACCTGGACGAGCCGATCGGGGACGTGAACTCGAACGCCATCCAGTCCGCCGTGGAGACCTTCCAGAAGGCCTCCGGCACGGATGAGGAGTGGACCGTGCGCAAGCTCGCCGAGTGGGTGGGCATCGGCGGCTTCGGCCCCGTGATCGTGGGCGGCGGCGAGTCCGCGGCCCGTCAGCTCGTCGAGTGGGCCGACGAGACCGACGTGGACGGCTTCAACCTCGCCTACCACATCACCCCGGGCACCTTCGAGGACATCGTGGAGTTCGTGGTGCCGGAGCTGCAGAAGCTCGGCCGCTACAAGACCGCGTACACGGACGGCACGCTGCGCCACAAGCTCTTCGGCCGCGGCGACCACCTGCCGCAGAACCACCACGGCGCGTCCTTCGCCCTGCGCCGCCGGTAGGGTGACGCCAGTGGCCGCGGCGCCCTGCCTCGGCCGGCAGCAGCCCCAGGAGGAGAACATGCAGCGCAGACGTGCCGTCCGCGCGGCCGGGCTCGGCGTCGTGGGCGCCCTGGCCTTGGCCGGGTGCGGATCCGAGCCGCAGTCGGTGGGGGAGGCCTGGCATCAGGCCCGCACCCAGGTGGACGAGGCCGAGACCGTCCGACTCGAGACCGCCTACACCACGGGTCGTCAGGGCCCGCAGTCGGTCCGCTGGGACATCGCCGGTCGGCTCGACGGCGGCGACGCCGAGTCGAAGGGCGTCATGCAGGTCGGCCGGGACTCGCACATCACCATGGAGTCCCGCCAGGTCGGCGAGGACGTGTTCGTGCGGGTCGAGGTGGACGGGTCCGACGTCCCGGACGACGTCCAGCTGATGTACGCCGATCCGCAGTGGCGTCGTGTCTCGGCCGGTGAGGGGCAGGAGCCGCCCCTGAAGTCCCTCCTCGACCAGGTGGGCTTCCCCGCGGCGGACGCCCTCGACGGCGCCGAGGTGCGTGCCGAGGAGGTCGACTGGGACGGCGGCACGGCCTACCGCTATGCCGTGCCCGAGGAGGTCGCCGACGCGGCGATGGCCGACGGCGACGTCACCCGGGTGCACTCCTTCACGGTGGACGGCGACGGCGAGCTGGTCGCGCTCACCGTCGACGACGGCCAGGCCACCCAGCAGTACGCCCTGAGCGACTGGAACCAGATCGAGCCGGCCGAGGCGCCGGAGGAGGTGGCCGAGTGAGGCAGCGCCAGACCCAGACCCGCCGCACCCGCCGCGGCCTGTCCCTCGCCGCCGTCGGGGCGGCCGCCCTGCTGCTGACCGGCTGCGCCTCGGGCGACGACGCCCCCGGCGCCTGGGACCGCGCCCGCACCCAGCTCGAGGAGGCCGACTCCGTCCGCATGGTCACCGAGCTGCGGTCCGAGGCTCCGAGCAACGGTCGCGCGGTCCCGGACTCGGTGGACATCTCCGGCCCCGTGGACGGCTCGTCCATGCGGTACGTGTCCGTGTACAAGGACGACGGTCTGATCACCCGGGACGAGTCCCGGATCGTGGACGGCACCGCGTACTCCCGGTTCACGGTGGAGCGCGTCGGCGCGAGCGGCGAAGACCACCCCGCCTATGCCGAGCGATGGACCGCCACCCCCTACGAGGGCGATCCCAGCACCACCGGCATGGGCGCGATGGTGAGCTCGCTGCTGGGCTCCCTGCCGGAGTCGGGCGGCCTGGACGACGTCGAGGCGGACGCGGACGGCATCCGCCGCAGCGGTCAGGACGCAATCCGCTACGTGCTGGACGAGCCCGTCTCGGGCCCGCAGGAGGGCGTGGCGCTGACCGCGTTCACGGTGTCCAAGGAGGACGGCCGCCTGCTCACCGTGGAGACCGAGTCCGCCGGCACGAAGGCCGTGGTGACCATCTCCGAGATGGGCGAGGTGGATCCGGTGCAGGCCCCGCCGGCCGATGAGGTCCTGACGCAGGACGGCTGATCCGGCCCACGACGACGGCGGCCCGCCTCCCCTCGGGGAGGCGGGCCGCCGTGTCTGGCCGGGTCAGCGCGTCTGCGGACCCTCGTCACCCAGCGGGGTGGACGGGTCCGAGACGGTGTCCGGCTCGGCGCCGTGGCGGGCCGCCGTGGTGACGTTGTCGTTGTTGGACTCGGTCACGCGGTCGTCGCGGACGTCGTTCTTCTTGTCGTTGCCCTGCATGGCATCCTCCACCTTCGCCGTGGCCTTTTGCACCGGATCGGACTTCTTCACCTCAGCGAACTTCTGCTGGGCGGTCTCCTGGACATGGCCGACCTTCTCCTGGGTCTTGGGGTCGTTCCAGAGCTTCTGGGCGTTCTGGGTCATCTTCTCGAGGTTCTTGCGGCCCTCGGCGGAGCCGAGCAGGTAGCCGAGTGCGGCGCCGAGGCCCAGGGTGATGAGGCGCATGGGGGGTCTCCTTCGTGTGTCGGGACCGCGCCGACCCTCTTGGACGGGCCGGGCGGCGCGCTGCTGCGCTGTCCGGGGTTCCCTCTGGTCACCGGAGCCCGCCGCGTCAGGGGTTGAGGCGCACGGCCGCGCGGGGGCCGGCGCCGCCCGTCCCCCCCGTCCCGCCCCACGACGCCGGCCGCCCCCCCCCGGGGGTGAGCGGCCGTCGTCGTGCCGGGACCCTTAGGCCCAGGGGGTCAGCCGAAGCGCTTCGGCAGGGTGGCCTCCCAGGCCTCACGCAGCTCCGCGATCGGCAGGGTGAAGGCGTCCTGGACCTCGAGGGCCGCGGAGTCGGCGTCCACCACGCCGATGCGCGCGGCCGCGTAGCCGCGGGCCGTGGTCATGTCCGTGAACCGGACCTCCTCGGTGCGGGGCACGGCCACGACGGCGCGCGCCTGCGTCTCGGAGAACAGGGCGGTGAACAGGTCCACGCCGTCGCGGCGCAGCACCTCGTCCAGCACCACGCGGGCGCCCACGCCGAAGCGCAGCACCATCTCGGACAGGGTGGCCGCGAGGCCGCCGCCGGAGACGTCGTGGGCGGCGTCGATCATGCCGTCCCGGGACATGTTGACCAGCAGCTCGCCGAGCAGGCGCTCCTTCTTCAGGTCCACCTTCGGGGGCAGGCCGCCGAGGTGGCCGCGCAGGCGCGCGAACTCGGAGCCGTCCAGCTCGTCCGCGGTCTCGCCCAGCAGGTAGATCGCCTGGCCGTCCGCGTCCGGGGCGAAGCCGGAGGGGGTGCGACGCAGGACGTCGTCGAGCTGGCCGAGCACCGCCACCGTGGGGGTGGGGTGGATCGGGGTGCTGCCCGTCTGGTTGTACAGGGACACGTTGCCGCCGGTCACCGGGATGCCGAGGGTCTGGCAGCCGTCCGCCAGGCCGCGCACGGCCTCCGCGAACTGCCACATCACGTCCGGGTCCTCGGGGGAGCCGAAGTTCAGGCAGTCGGAGACGGCCAGGGGCACGGCCCCGGCGGTGGTGACGTTGCGGTACGCCTCGGCCAGGGAGGCCTGCGCGCCCGTGTACGGGTCCAGGTAGGTGAACCGGTCGTTGCAGTCCGTGGCCAGGGCCACGCCCATGCCGGTCTCCTCGTCCACGCGCACCACGCCCGCGTCGTCCGGGGCCGCCAGGGCGGTGTTGCCGCGGACGTAGCGGTCGTACTGGCGGGTGATCCAGGAGGTGTCCGCCAGGTTCGGGGAGCTCATCAGCTCCACGACGGCGGCGCGCAGCTCCTCGCCCGTGGCGGGCAGGTGCTGACCGGCCTCGGAGGAGCGGAACGTGTCCGCCTGGAGCTCGTCCTGCCAGGCCGGACGCGCGTACGGGCGCTCGTAGACCGGGCCGTCGTGGGCCACGGTGCGCGGGTCCACGTCGACGATGACCTCGCCGTCCCAGGTGATGATCAGGCGGCCGTCACCGGTGACCTCGCCCAGCCAGGAGTACTCGACGTCCCACTTGGCCATGACGGCCTCGAAGGCGGCGACGTTCTCCGGCGTCACCACGGCCATCATGCGCTCCTGCGACTCGGACATGAGGATCTCGCCCGGGGTCAGCGTGGAGTCGCGCAGCAGCACGTCCGTGAGCTCCACGCGCATGCCGCCCTCGCCGTTGGAGGCGAGCTCGGAGGTGGCGCAGGAGATGCCGGCGGCGCCGAGGTCCTGGATGCCCTCGACGAGGGAGTCGCGGAACAGCTCGAGGCAGCACTCGATGAGCACCTTCTCGGAGAAGGGGTCGCCGACCTGCACCGAGGGGCGCTTGGCGGGCTTGCCGTCGCCGTCGAAGGACTCGGAGGCCAGCACGGAGGCGCCGCCGATGCCGTCACCGCCGGTGCGGGCGCCGAACAGGACCACCTTGTTGCCCACGCCGGAGGCGTTGGCCAGGCGCAGGTCCTCGTGCTTGAGCACGCCCACGGCGAGGGCGTTGACGAGCGGGTTGCCCTGGTAGATCGGGTCGAAGCGGGTCTCGCCGCCGATGTTCGGCAGGCCCAGGGAGTTGCCGTAGCCGCCGATGCCGGCCACCACGCCGTGGAACACGCGGGCGGTGTCCGGGTGGTCGATCGCGCCGAAGCGCAGCGGGTCCATCACGGCCACCGGGCGGGCGCCCATGGAGATGATGTCGCGCACGATGCCGCCGATGCCCGTGGCCGCGCCCTGGTAGGGCTCCACGTAGGAGGGCGAGTTGTGGGACTCGACCTTGAACGTCACGGCCCAGCCGTCACCGAGATCGGTCACACCGGCGTTCTCGCCGATGCCCACCATCATGTGCTGCTTCATCTCGTCGGTGAGCTTCTCGCCGAACTGGCGCAGGTGCACCTTCGAGGACTTGTACGAGCAGTGCTCGGACCACATGACCGAGTACATGGCCAGCTCGGCCGCGGTGGGGCGGCGGCCGAGGATCTTCTTGATCTCGGCGTACTCGTTCTCCTTCAGGCCCAGCTCGGCCCAGGGCTGCTCGACGTCCGGTGTCGCCTGGGCGTCCGCGACCGTCTCGATGTTGAACTGCTGGCTCATGCATGGCCTCCACGGCTGGCGAGGGTGGTCAGGACGGAGGTGAAGAAGCCGAGGCCGTCCACGCCGGAGCGGGGGCCGGCGGCGGTGTCCGGGCCGAAGCCCGGCTCCACGGCGTGCTCCGGGTGCGGCATCAGGCCGACGACGTTGCCGGCCGGGTTCGCGATGCCCGCGATGTCCCGGCGCGAGCCGTTGGGGTTCCAGCCCTGATAGCGGAACACCACGCGGCCCTCGGCCTCGAGGGCGTCGAGGGTCTTCTCGTCCGCCACGTACTGGCCGTCCTGGTTCTTCAGGGGCACGGTGATGGTCTGGCCCTGCTCGAAGTCGCGGGTCCACACGGTGTCCGTGCTCTCCACGACCAGCTCCTGGTCGCGGCAGATGAAGTGCAGGTGGTCGTTCTTGATCATCGAGCCCGGCAGCAGGTGCGACTCGGTGAGGATCTGGAAGCCGTTGCAGATGCCGAGCACCGGCAGGCCGTCCGCGTCGCCCTCGGGGCCGCCGGCCGCCGTCGCCACCGCGTCCATCATGGGGGCGAAGCGCGCGATCGCGCCGGCGCGCAGGTAGTCGCCGTAGGAGAAGCCGCCCGGGATCACGACGGCGTCCACGCCGGCGAGCGTCCGCTGCGGGTCCGCGTCGGCGTGCCACAGGGAGACGGGCTCGGCGCCGGCGAGGCGGACGGCGCGCAGCGCGTCCACGTCGTCCAGGGTGCCGGGGAAGGTGATGACGCCGATGCGCGCGCCGCTGAGCGGCGTCGTCGGGGTCGAGTAGTGGCCGATGAGGGGGAGCTCGGTCATCGGGCGCCCTCGGCCTCGTCCAGGACGGCCACGTTCACGACGTCCTCGATGACGGGGTTGGACAGCATTTCCTCGGCGGCCGTGCGCGCCTGGGCGAGGATCTCGTCGGTGACCTCGCCCTCCACGGTGAGCTCGAAGCGCTTGCCCTGGCGGACCTGGCTGAACTCGGTGAAGCCGAGGCGGGGCAGGGCCCCGTTGATCGCCTTGCCCTGCGGATCGAGGATCTCGGGCTTGGGCATGACGTCGACGACGATGATGGGCATGAACACGCTCCTGGGTGCGGGACGATGCCGCGGAGCAGGACGGTGTAGATGCCGTCTCACGCCCGGCCCGGGGCGCTCCGCGTGCTTGCCCGTCCAGTCTACTCGGCCGCCTGGACGCGGGATCGTGGGTGTGATGGGGGCGGCACGCGGCAGCCGGCCCGGCGTAGCCTGGCGGCATGAGACCTCAGCAGACCCGTGTGTCCCCGCTCGGTCGACGTCGGCCGATCAGCCCGCTCGGCCCCGCGCTGCTCGCCGCGGCGGCCGGCGTCGTGCTGACGGGAGTGCGCCGCATCACGGCCCGGTCCGCCCGGCGTCGCGCGACCGGGCGCCCGCGCCGGTGAGCCGTCCCGAGCCCTGCCCCTGCGGGTCCGGAGCCGGGCTCGCGGCGTGCTGCGGTCGCCTGCACGCGCGTTTCGCCCAGGACGGCGCCCTGACCGCGCCCACCGCCGAGGCGCTCATGCGCTCCCGGTACACGGCGTTCGCGCGGCTGGGCGAGGCCGGGACGGCAGAGGCGCGGGCGATGGCCGACTATCTCGCCGCGACCTGGGTTCCCGAGCACCGGCCCACCGCGGCCGAGCTGCTGCCGACCGAGGGGGAACAGGCGCCGCGGTTCACCCGCCTGGCGGTGCTGGACGTGCGGGACGGCGGGCCGTTCCAGGACGCCGGGACCGTGGAGTTCGTGGCCGTCGGCACGGGGGCCGAGGGGCGGTTCCGACTCCATGAGGTCAGCCGGTTCCGCCGTGAGGACGGGATCTGGCGCTACGTTAACGGCGACGTGCGCTGAGGCCGGGGCGGCGCGTCGGCCGGCGGTGACGCGTCAGAAGGCGGAGAAGATCCCGGCGCCCACGCTGAGGACCAGGCCCAGGATGGCGATCCACGCCACCAGGGTGACGATCGGGCGGGGGCGACGCGGGGCGTCGTCGTGCCAGTCCACGCCCTCCAGCTCCGGAGGGGTGCGCAGCTCTCGATCCATGGCCCCAGCCTCTCATGCCCCACGCCGCCCCGGGCCCAACGCGGGTTGACTTGTCACGGGTGCTGGGCGCCTGGACCCGCGAGAACTCAACCCGCGTTGCCGTCCGGGGTGAACAGGTCCTCGATCCGCCGCCCGAACACGGCCGCCAGGCGGAAGGCGAGCGGGAGCGAGGGGTCGTAGCGGCCCTTCTCGAGAGAGATGACGGTCTGCCGGGAGACGCCGAGCTCGTCGGCGAGCCGCTGCTGCGACCAGCCGAGGCGGGCACGCTCGTCGGGGATGGTGTTCTCCACGGCTCAGCCCCGGCGCTTCTGGAGCGCGTAGCGGACGGCCACCGAGGCGCCCGCGAAGAGGA
The DNA here is from genome assembly GCF_019091605.1 of Micrococcus sp. GbtcB5. Taxonomy (NCBI): domain Bacteria; kingdom Bacillati; phylum Actinomycetota; class Actinomycetes; order Micrococcales; family Micrococcaceae; genus Micrococcus; species Micrococcus sp. GbtcB5. The sequence continues at coordinate 19,831 of NZ_JAGXJK010000021.1, read as the reverse complement.
GCAGCCCGGCGCCCACGAGGGGGAGGCTGGGCTGCCACCCCGCCAGGGCGACGACGAACGTGCCCAGGCCCAGCACCACGAGCAGGTCACCGAATGCGCCGGACTGCGCCTTCTCGAGCCACCGGCCCTCGACGGTCTCCTCGGTGTCCCGGACGGCGCCGCGGAGGGTGGTGCGGTCCACGAGGAACAGCCAGGCGAGGGCTGCGCCGACCGGGAGCGCCGACGCCGCCATGACCGCGCCCGTGACCGCCGGGAAGCGGGGATCGGCGTCGCCCTGGCTCGAGGCCAGACCGTAGGCCGCGGCCCCGATCAGCAGGGCGATGACGACGCCGGCCACGAGGCTGACGAGGATCAGTCGCCCGGATCCGCCGCCGAGCCGGGAGGAGCGGCCCCAGCGGGGGCGGCGGTCGCGGGCGAGGTCGGTGGTGGTGTGCGGCGTGGTGGCCATGGCGGTCCCTCCGGGGCGGGGCCGGGGTTTGTCCCCGTCGTGTGAAGCAAGCTTGACAGTAAAGAGAGTTTGACGTCAAGTCTGCTTGACGGTGGCCCGACAGGGCGGCGGCGGAGCTGGGCCTCGCCATGGACGCCTCCACCGCCGCCCACGATGCTGGCCGCATGGCCTTCGAGGTGCACCCGCTCACCGCCGACCGCTTCGACGACTTCGCGCACGTCGTCAACCCGAACCGCCGCGCCACGCACTGCTGGTGCCTGTCCCCCCGGCTCTCAGCGCCGCAGAGGCACGCGCCCGGCGACCCCCGCGAGGACACCATGCGGGCGCTCGCTGCGGGGGAGCCTGCGCCCGGCGTCGTCGGTACTCGGACGGCGAGCCCGTCGCGTGGTGCAGCATCAGCCCGCGCAGCGCGATCCCGCGGCTCGTGATGCGACACATCCGCGGGTGACCCGGCCCTCCGCCGTCCGTCCGCCCGTCCGGCCAACGCGGGTTGACTTGTCGCGGGTCTGGGCGGTGAATACCCGTGACAAGTCAACCCGCCTTGCCCGGGGTGCCGCGCCCTTGGCTCGCGTGGAGTCGTCCCCGCCCGCCCCGGCCCGTTCCTGAGGAGCCGCCATGTCCCTCCGTCTCTCTCACACCACGTGGGACGCGCTGGACCCCCACGCCATCGCCGAGTTCTGGCGCGCGCTGCTCGGCTGGGAGGTCGACGAGCCTCACCTCTACCGCCCGGGGTCGGACGAGTGCTCACTCGTCGGCCCTGACGGGCAGGTCGTCCTCTTCTTCCGCGTCCCGGACGCCAAGCGCGTGAAGAACCGCGCCCACATGGACCTGCGCGCGGCCGCCGGCTCGACGCGCGACGCCGAGATCGAGCGGGCGCTCGCCCTCGGCGCCGCGATGGTCGACGACCGCCGCGTCGACCTCGGCTGGGCCGTCCTCGCCGACCCCGAGGGCAACGAGTTCTGCATCCTCGACGGCTGAGCCGACCCCACGACGGCCCGGCGTCTCCGCGGGGGAGTCGCCGGGCCGTCGGGGCGGACCGGGTACCGGGTGCCCGGGCCGTCCGCGGCGGCGGTGTGGCGGGAGTGGTTCGCGGTCATGGGCCCTCCTGTGGTCGATGCCCTGGGCCGGTGGCCCGGCCCGCCTCGGAGGCCCTGGGGGCCGTCCGACCGGACGTTGTGAAGCAAGCTTGACAGTCAAGTGACCTTGTCGTCAAGGTAGCTTGACGCCGGGGCCCGTGCGAACACCTCCCACGTCATGGGCGGGGTCAGCCCGAGCCAGGCAGGTTCGAGACGGAACCCGAGGGCTGCGTTCATCCGCAGGGACGCCGCGTTGACTTCGGCACCGCCGGTGCCCCACTCGCGCCCACCGCGGGCATGGGTCGCCAGGACAGTCGCCGCCTTGACGGCCTTCGCCACGCCACGGTTCTCGTGCTCGGACGCGACCGCGGTGCGGTCGACCTCCCACCGGTCAGGGGAGCGGAACGTCAGGGTGAATCCGATGAGCACTCCTCCCTCGAAGGCCCCCACGGCAAGCCCTGCTGGGGTGGACAATCGGGCCTCGAGGTCGTCCGGCAGCGGCTCGTGACGGGAGCCGTCGGTGCGCGGGAATCGGGGAGCCGCTTCCTCGTCGAGGGCGCGCAGGGCAGGCAGGTCGACGGCGGTCAGTCTCCGCACCTCGATTCCCCGCGCTTCGGCCGCCGCGACGTGGCCACGGTAGGGCGCCAGGTCGGCGTCGTCGTCGAGGTGGAGGCGCGCGCCCCAGGAGCGGGAGCGCACGCTCCACCCGGCGTCGAGCAGCGCAGCGGCCTCGGCCGAGTCTTCGCGGTGCACGCGGGCGTCCGCCCGTGGGTCGGTCACGGGGGTGAGCATCGACCACGGGATGCGCCCGGAGACGGCCTTGCCCGGATAGACGTGCGGGAACTCGGCCGAGTGGGGATCGGAGGGGTCTCCCGGCTCACGCCGCACCCGCAGGCCGGCCCCGGCCAGTTCGTCCTCGTCCAGGCCGACGACGAACGCGTCCGGCCGGTCCGGGTAGATCGCCGCGCCGACCATTCCCACCTGGGCGGCGTCGTCGGAGGCGTGGAGGAAGCCGACGTCGTCGATCGAGGCGCCGCGCGTCGATGCCGTGTAGCGGCCGGTGCGACGCGCGGCGGCCCAGTCCTCCGGGAGGGTGATGTGCAGGATCATGGCGCGAGGCTATCGGCCTCGGCGTCGACGCCACCCCTCCGGCTGCCCATCGCGGGTTGAGTTGTCGGGGGTGTGGGGCGGCGGCACCCGCGACAACCCAACCAGCGTTGCAGGGCCTCCCCGGGCATGACGACGGCCCGGCGTCTCCGCGGGGGAGTCGCTGGGCCGTCGGGGCGGACCGGGTACCGGGTGCCCGGGCCGTCAGTCCTCCAGGAAGGCCTCGACGTCCGGGGTCACCGCGCGGGAGTCGATCAGCTGACGCTCGATCGCGTCGTGGGTGATCCGGTTGGCCTCGCGCACGGCGTCGGTGCGCATCGAGATCTTGATGTCGCCCTTGTGCGTCGGGGTCCCGGCCACCTGGACCGGCTGGGTCTCGAGCGGCAGCGGGACGGCGTCGCACAGCGACTTCTCGGCCGGCTGGGCGCCGGTCAGGAAGTAGTCACGGATGGGCGCGTCCACGCACTCGGTGCCGTACGGGAACAGGCCGTGGGTGCCCTCGTTGTCCACGGAGATGAGGGACGTGTTGCGCAGCACGCCGGCGGCGCGGTGGCCGCCCTCGTACGGGGTCGCCGCGTCCAGCTCGGACTGCACGATCACGGTGTTCGGGGCGCCCTTGCCACCGGGCTGGGCGGGCATGGAGGTCTGGGCGGGCCAGTACATGCACTCCGACGGGCCCATCAGCACACCGATCCACGGGGCCTTGCGGCCGAGGTCGTCCACCCACGAGGTCCAGTATCCCTGCGAGGTGTTCCACTGGCCGTCCTGGCAGCGGATCGCCGAGAACGCGCCCTCGAAGGTGACGGCGTCACCGGCCTGGGTGGCGGCGACGAGCTGCTCGCGCTCGCCCACGGTCTCCAGGCCGCGGGCGGCGAAGCGGTCGAAGGAGTCGCGCTCCTCGGCCGGCAGCGACGCACGGGCCTCGGCCAGGATGCGCTCGATCTGGGTGCGCTGCCCCGCGGGATCCGTGGCCGCGGCCTCGGACTCCATGATGCGGATGTAGGCGGCGATGACGGACCCGGCGTCGAGGTACTGGGACGTGTCGTACATGGCCGGCAGCAGGAACGAGCCGGCGACGATCACGCCGAGCTGCGTGCGGGTGCCGCCGGCGTCCTCCCAGCGCTGCCGGATCTGCATCGGGTCGTCGCCGAGGCCGAAGATCTCGTCGTGCCGGGCCACGTAGGGGAGCATCGCGTCCTGGAACTGACGGTCGCGGGAGCGCGGCTGCAGGTCCCAGGTGGTCTGGAGCCCGTCACGGGAGATGTCCACGGCGGAGTCCAGCAGGAACCGGTGCGCGTGCTGGGGGAAGACGCGCTGGTACCAGCTGCCCAGCCACGTGCCGTACGAGTAGCCGATGTAGGAGGTCTTCTCCTCGCCCAGGACGGCGCGGATGAAGTCCATGTCGTACACGGTCTGCTCGGTGGTGATGTACGGGGTGAGCTCGTTCTCGAGGCACGCGTCGACCTGGGCCTTCGTGTCCTGCCACACGTCGTGCTCGGCGTTTGGCGTGTAGGTGCACTCCAGGGCGGTGGACTGGCCCACGCCGCGGGGGTCGAAGCCGATGAAGTCGTACTGCTCGGCGAGCTCCGGGGCGCGCTCGGCCATGGCGGGCCCCCAGGGCAGGCCGGAGCCGCCCGGGCCGCCGGGGTTGACCAGCGCGATGCCCTGGCGCTCCGGGTTGCCCTTCGAGGTCTCGGTCTTGGCCACGCGCAGGGTGATGGTGTGGCCGTCCTCGGGGTTCTTCCAGTCGCGGGGCACCGTGACGTCGGCGCACGCGGTGCCGGGGATCGCGCTGAACCGGGCGTTGAGGCGCTCGCTGCCGAAGTCGCAGGCCTCCCAGTCCAGCGCCTGGCCCACGAGGTGCGGCGCGAGCGCGGCGGCGTCGTTGACCTTGTTGCCGCGCGTGGCGGAGAGGTCGTTGGAGCGGGCCTGGCCCTGCGATGCGGACCCGTTGCCGTTGCCGTTGCCGTTGCCGGGCGCGGAGAGCGCGGGGGCGGCGGCCGTGACGGCGAGCGAGACGGCCGCGACGGCGGCGGCGAGCGTGGTGCGGCGGCGAGCTGGAACGGTTCTGGTCACGTCAGGTCCTCGAGTCGTTCGGTGCGGAGAGGGCCGGGGCGGTCACCGGATGACGCGAGTGATGCGCCTCACAGCCTGTAGAGCGGCCATCCTAATCATGGACGTGCGCTGGAAGTCCACTCGGCGTCCGGCCCGGTCCCGGGGGCCGCCCCCGCGGCCGCGTCCAGCACCGCCAGCAACCGCGCCCGCAGCGCCTGGCCCCGTTCGGCGAACTCGCGCTGGCGCCGCGCGTACTCGGCACGCCCGGCCGGCTCCTCGATCCGCACGGCCGCGTAGCCGTCGCGCCCGTCGGAGAGGTCGTCCACCCCGGTCAGGTCGTACGGCGAGGCCTCCATGTCCAGCCTGCGGATGTCCCACGCGAGGTCGAAGCAGTCCGCGAGCAGGTCCGAGTCGACCACCGGCACCAGCTTGTACGCCCACTTGTACAGGTCCATCCCCGCGTGCAGGCAGCCGGGCTGCTCCATCTCCCGCATCCCGGCGCGCGTGGGCAGGACGCCGTCGTCGCCCTCGTTACGGTCGCGGGCCTCGGGCGCGAAGAACCGGAACGCGTCGAAGTGCGTGCACCGGATTCGCGAGCCCTCCACCACCGCGTCCGTCCCCCCGGCCCCGAGCCGCAGCGGCAGCTGGGAGTGCCGCACCCCGTGCACGTCCGAGCGGTACGCCATCGCCCACTCGTGCAGCCCGAAGCAGCCCAGGCGTGGCGCCCGCCCCGCCGTGCGCGCGAGCAGGTCCCGCGTGAACGCCACCCCCGACGCGCGGTCGGCCAGCACCGCCGCCGCGTCCACCAGCCAGCCGCCCACCGGGCGGCCGTCGACGACGGCGCCTGCCACCTCGCCGGCCTCGACGCGCCGGTAGTGCTTCCACTCGCCCCGTGGGGTCGTGCCCAGCTCGGCCGCCTCGGCGTGGGCCGCGGCGCCGTCGTCGTCCGCGAGGAGGACCCCCGGCCCGGGGTGCCAGCGCTGCAGCGCGGCGGGGGAGTGCGTGTAGTAGCCGAAGAGGAAGTCCTGCACCGGGTGCTTCTCGCCCCGCATCCGCAGGGCCACCAGCGGGTCCGTGCGTCGGGCGATGCGCTCGCGGTGCGCCAGCGCGTGGGCCCGCCACACGTCGGCGGGCAGGGCGACGACGGCGGGCGGCAGGGTCTCGGAGGGCGCGGGGGCGGTGTGTGGCTCGGGCATGGCCCCACCATCCTCCCCCGTGGCGCCCCTCATGAGCGAGCGGGCCCACGTGATGCCGACGCGGGGAGCGCACTCCGGCGGCCCCAATTCGACGGTCCTGGACGTTGCCTGGCAAAGATCTGGTCAAACGCCCTACCGGACGGTAGATTGCACATGTCTCGCTGTGGTGCCCATCACATGGGCGCCGATCTCCCCGTCCCCCGGCGTCATCCCCGCCGGCGTGCCACGGGTGAGAGCTGGGCGGACCTTGATGAGAAAGGCGGAGGCAATGCCTCAGAACCCCACCCCTGCCCGGCGCCGTCGGGCCCTGGCCGCGGCCGTCGCCGGCGCGAGCCTCGTGGCCGCTCCCGCGCTCGCGGTGTCGGCCACCGCCGTCGAACTGCCCGACGGCAGCACCGTCTCCAGCCCGCAGGGCGAGGTGCAGGTCCAGCAGCAGTTTGAGGACGGCCGCTACTTCGTGGTCCTGAAGGACCAGCCGTCGGTGACCGCCCCCGAGGCCGGCGCCGTTCCGGGCGCCGCCCCGAAGGCGAAGTTCGACCCCTCGCACCCGCGAGTGAAGAACTACGAGGCCAAGCTCCAGCGCCAGCAGGCGAAGGTCGCGAAGACCCACGGCGCCAAGGCCGAGATCTCCTTCCAGCGCGCCGTGAACGCGTTCGTCGCCGAGCTGACCGCCGAGGAGGCCCAGGCGATCGCGAAGGACCCGGCCGTGCTCGGCGTCGCACCGGACGAGCAGGTGGCCCCGGACTACAGCTCCACCGAATTCCTCGGCCTGCCCGGCAAGAAGGGCACCTGGAAGTCCGTGTACGGCAAGGCCGAGAACGCGGGCAAGGGCGTGGTGGTCGGCGTCATCGACTCCGGCATCCACCCGGACAACCCGTTCATCGACGGTCAGCCCGTCCAGCCGCTCAAGGGCAAGGCCAAGGTCGGCGTGCCGTACCGCACCGCGGACGGCCAGATCGCCGTGCTCAAGGCGGACGGCACCACCGCCACGGCCGAGTGCGAGACCGGCCCGGACTTCCCGGCGTCGTCGTGCGACTCCAAGCTGATCGGCGCCTACGCCTTCTCCGACGACTTCGAGCGCTTCGTCCCGGTGGACGAGCGGGCCCCGGAGGAGCGCATCTCCCCGCTGGGCGTGTTCTCCCACGGCACCCACGTGGCCACCACCATCCTCGGCAACACCGGGGTGGAGCAGACCATCGACGACGACTCCTTCGGCGAGGGCGCGGGCGTGGCCCCGGCCGCCCACCTGATCTCCTACAAGATCTGCTGGGAGGACACCGACCCGAACACCGGCGGCTGCTACACCTCCGCCTCCGTGGCCGCCATCGAGCAGGCCATCGAGAACAACGTGGACGTGCTGAACTACTCGATCTCCGGCTCCAACACCTCGATCGTGGACCCGGTGGCCATGGCCTTCAAGTCCGCCGCCGAGGCCGGCATCTTTGTGGCCGCCTCCGGCGGCAACTCCGGCCCCGGCCCGAACACCGTGAACCACGGCTCCCCGTGGCTGACCACCGTGGCCGCGGAGACGTTCTCCAACGAGCTCACCGCCACCGTGCAGTTCTCCGACGGCACGCAGCTCCGGGGCGCCTCCTCGGCCCGCACCGGCGTGGGCCCGGCCGAGGTCATCCACGCGTCCGAGGTCGCCGCCGGCGACGCCGAGGCCGCGCGTCTCTGCCTGCCCGGCGGGCTCACCGAGGAGGCCGCCGGCAAGATCGTGCTCTGCGAGCGCGGCGGGAACGCCCGCACCGAGAAGTCGCAGGTGGTGGAGGAGGCCGGCGGCGTCGGCATGATCCTCGTGAACACCCCGTCCGGCTCGCTGGACGCGGACATCCACGCGGTGCCGACCGTGCACATGAACGACAACGGCGTGATCGAGAAGGTGAAGTCCTCCGACCTCACCGCCACGATCGTCCCGGGCGACACCACCGGCCTGCCGGAGGACCCGCTGCCCCAGATCGCCGGCTTCTCCTCCCGCGGCCCGGCCAACGCCGTGAACCAGGAGCTCCTGAAGCCCGACCTCGCCGCCCCCGGTGTGAACGTGATCGCCGGCGTCTCCCCGCTGGACCCCGACTACCACGGCAACACGTTCGGCCTGATGTCCGGCACGTCCATGGCCTCGCCGAACCTGGCCGGCATGGCCACGCTGCTGATCGGCAAGTACCCGGCCTGGTCCCCGATGGCCGTGAAGTCCGCCCTCATGACCACCGCCGGCGACGTGTACAACGCCGACGGCACCGTGAACACGGACAACTTCGCCACGGGCGCCGGCTCCGCCGATCCGGCCGCCGCCGCCCGCCCGGGCCTGGTCTACGAGTCCGGCAAGGAGCAGTGGGACGCGCTGCTGCGCGGCGACATCGCCGGCCGTGACGTGAACGTCCCGTCCCTGGCGATCCCCGACGTCGTCGGCTCGGCCACCGTGACCCGCACCGTGACCGCCCGGGAGAACGGCCGCTGGCAGTTCTCCGCGAACGTGCCCGGCTTCGAGGTGACCGCCTCCCCGGCCGTGCTGGACCTGAAGGCCGGTCAGTCCGCCGACGTCGAGCTGACCGTCACCCGCACCGACGCCGCGGTGAACACCTGGACCCACGGCTCCATGTCCTGGACCACCGCCAAGGGCAAGGCCGTCCCGGAGGTGACCTCCCCGGTCACCGTGAAGGCGAAGTCCGCGACCGTCACCTCCGCCGTCGAGGGCTCCGGCGCCACCGGCTCCGCCGACGTGGAGATCACCCCCGGCGTGACCGGTGAGCTGACCCCGCAGGTCCTGGGCCTGGGCAAGGTGGACTCCACCGTGGCCGCCGCCACCGCGAGCAACTCGCTCGAGTCCAGCGCACTGGCCGTGTCCACGGTGACCGTGGAGGAGGGCACCAAGTCCCTGGTGGCCTCGATCAACGCGGGCGCCGCCGGCGCCGACTGGGACCTGTACGTGATCACCCCCGAGGGCAAGCAGCTCTCCCGGGCGACCGCGGACGAATCCGAGACGCTGACGATCGCCGACCCCGCCCCGGGCGCCTACACCGTGGTCGGCCACCTGTACGCGGCCAACGGCGGCAAGGACACCGGCACCCTCGAGACGCTCAAGCTGCGCGAGGACGCGGGCAACCTCACGGTCTCCCCGAACCCGGTCCCCGTGACCTCGGGCAAGGCCACCGAGGCGACCCTCTCCTGGTCCGGCCTGACCTCGGGCACCTGGAAGGGCCTCGTCACCTGGGACGCGGGCATCACGACCGACGTGACCGTCCAGGTCCCGTGACCGCCCACCCCCTCCGTCCTCGCTGACGGAGCGGGAGGAACCGCCCGCACGACGCCGGCCCCGCACCTTCATGCTGAAGGTGCGGGGCCGGCGTCGTGGTGGGTGGGGCAGGGGCGGATGCGGCGTCAGCGGCCGGTGCCGCCGTAGACCGTGGCCTCCTCCTCGGCGTCGAGACCGAAGGCGGCGTGCACGGCGCGGACGGCGTCGTCGAGCTTGCTCTCGGCGGTGACCACGGAGATGCGGATCTCCGAGGTGGAGATGAGGTCCACGTTCACGCCGGCGTCGGCGAGGGCCTTGAAGAAGGTGGCGGAGACGCCCGGGTTGGAGCGCATGCCCGCGCCGATCAGCGAGAGCTTGCCGATCTCCGGGTCCGAGACGATGTCCTGGAAGCCGATCCGGTCCTGGGCGGCGCGCAGGGCGGCCATGGCGTCCTTGCCCTCCACGATCGGCAGGGTGAAGGAGATGTCCGTGCGGCCCGAGCCCTCGCGGGAGATGTTCTGCACGATCATGTCGATGTTCACGTTGGACACGGCGATCACGCGGAAGATCTCGGCGGCCTTGCCGGGCACGTCGGGGACGCCGACGATCGTGACCTTGCCCTCGGAGCGGTCGTGGGCGACGCCGGAGACGATGGGCTGTTCCATGGGAGCGCCTTCCTGAAGGGTGATGGTGTCGTTCGGGTCGGGCATGATCCAGGTGCCCTCGTGGTCGGTGAAGGAGGAGCGCACGTGCAGCGGCACGCCGAAGCGGCGCGCGTACTCCACGGAGCGCAGGTGCAGCACCTTGGATCCGGAGGCCGCCATCTCGAGGGTCTCCTCGGAGGAGAGCTCGGTGAGCTTGCGGGCGGTCGGCACGACGCGCGGGTCGGCAGAGTAGACGCCGTCCACGTCCGTGTAGATCTCGCACACGTCCGCGCCGAGCGCGGCGGCGAGGGCGACGGCCGTGGTGTCCGAGCCGCCGCGGCCCATGGTGGTGATGTCCTTGGACTCGGGGCTCATGCCCTGGAACCCGGCCACGATGGCCACGCGGCCGGCGTCGAGGGCCTCCTGCACGCGGTGGGGGTTGACCTTGACGATCCGGGCCCGGCCGTACGAGGTGTCCGTCAGCATGCCGGCCTGGGAGCCGGTGTAGGAGCGGGCTTCGACGCCCTCGGCGTGGATCGCCATCGCCAGCAGGGACATGGAGATGCGCTCGCCGGCCGAGAGCAGGATGTCCATCTCGCGCGCGGGCGCGTCCTGCGTGAGCTCGGCGGCGAGGTCGAGCAGCTCGTCCGTGGTGTCGCCCATGGCCGAGACCACGACGCACACGCGGTTCCCGGCCCGGACCGTGTCCGCGACGCGGCGGGCCACGCGCTGGATGCCGGCGGCGTCGGCCACGGAGGAGCCGCCGAACTTCTGGACGATGAGACTCATGGGTCGCTCCGGACGGGGTCGAGGGTCGGTTCGGGCCAAGTCTAGGGGCGCGCACCCGCGCGGGTCCGCCAGGTGAACCCCTGTTCCGGATGCTGGACCCGGCGCCCGCGGCCGGCCGGGACGACGGCGCCCGCGGCCCCGCCTGCGACCCCGGTCGGGCTGGGATCGGCGCCGGGATCATCCCCCGGGTGGATCCGCGTCCGAGCACGGCCCGGCAAGGATGGGGCCATGACCGCTCCAGCACCCCCGCCCGCCTCACCCGTCCTGGGGGCGGCCGCCCACGACGGGATCGTGGCCCACGGCCTCGCCCGCTCGTTCGGCGCCGTCCATGCGGTGCGGGACGTCTCCCTCACCGTGCCCGCCGGCTCCGTGACGGCCCTCGTCGGCCCGAACGGCTCGGGCAAGACCACGCTCCTGCTGATCCTGGCCACCCTGCTGCGCCCGGACGCCGGCGCCGTGTCCGTGGCCGGGGTGGACGCGGTGCGCGAGCCCGTCGAGGCCCGGCGGCGGCTCGGCTGGATGCCCGACACCCTGGGCGTGTGGGAGGAGCTGACCTGCCACGACATCCTCTCCAGCCTGGGCCGGCTCTACGGCATGGGAAAGGCGGAGGCGTCGGCGCGCGCGGACGAGCAGCTCGCGTGGGTCGAGCTCACGGAGTTCGCCCACCGGCCCGCCCGCGTGCTCTCCCGCGGCCAGCAGCAGCGCCTGTCCCTGGCTCGGGCCACCGTGCACCGGCCCTCCGTCCTGCTCCTGGACGAACCCGCCAACGGCCTCGACCCGGCCGCCCGCATCCGGCTGCGGGACGACCTGCGCGCCATGGCCGCAGCCGGCACCGCTGTGCTCGTCTCCTCCCACGTGCTCGCCGAGCTCGAGGAGATGTCCGATCGCGCCGTGTTCCTCCGTGAGGGCGCCACGGTGGCCACCCAGGAGTTCCGCGCCACCGACGACCTCGCCCGCCCCTACCGGATCGCCGGGCCCGACCCGACGGCCCGGGACACCCTCGTCCGCGCCCTCGAGACCCGCGGCCTGACCGTCACCGCGGCCACCGGCGCCGGCGCGGGCCAGCGCCGGGACGGCGTCGTGGTGCAGCTGCGGGGTGAGGCCGCCGCGGCCGCGCTGCTCGCGGACCTCGTGCGCGAGGGTGTGCTCGTCAGCCACTTCGCCCCGGAGGGCTCCCGCCTCGAGAACGCCTACCTGGGCCTCCATCTGGAGGGCCCCCGCACCGAAGGAGACCGGCCGTGAGCACCGCCGTCGCGACCTCGATCCACGACCGCCGCCCGCCGCAGCCGCAGCCAGGGGGACGCCTCGGTGCGGCCCAGGCCGTGGCCACCGTGGTGGGCATGGAACTGCGTCAGCGGCTGCGCTCGCGCGGCTGGTACGTGCTGTTGGGCGTCTTCTTCGTGGTGGTGGGGGCGGTGACCCTCGGCGCCCTCGGGCTGCGAAGCCTGGGCGTGACGGAGATGGAGGCGTCCGGCCTGGAGCCGGAGCTGGCGGAGCAGCAGATGCGCGCCCTGGGGCGGACGCTCTTCGACGGCGTCCTGCTCTTCGTTCTCACCCTCTCGCTGCTGGTCTCGCCCGCCCTGGCGGCCAACGCGATCTCGGGCGACCGTGCCGGCGGCACGCTGGCCATCACCCAGGTCACGCTGCTGCGGACCGGGCACCTGATGGCGGGCAAGTGGCTGGCCGCGTGGATCGCCTCCGCCGCGTTCCTCGCGGCGGCGCTGCCGTGGCTGGCGGTCGCGGCCGTGGTGGGGCGCGTGTCCCCGTGGGCCGTGCTGGTGGGGCTCGTGATGATCCTCGTGGAGTTCGGCATGATCGCGGGGATCGGCGTGGCCGTCTCGGCGATCGCCGGGCGCACGCTGTTCGCCGTCGTGGTGACGTACCTGATCGTGGCGGCGCTGACGATCGGCACCCTGGTGGCCTTCGGGCTGTCCCTGCAGTTCCTGCAGACCGAGGTGCGGGCCAACGACGCCGAGTTCGGCTCCATGACGGCGGAGCCGTTCACCGAGGCGGAGCTCGAGAAGATGACCCCGGAGGAGGCGGATCAGGCCTGGGCCGAGTGGGAGGCGGCGAACCCGGAGCTGTTCGACGGGATCGCCGACCGGTGCGTCGGCCCGGTGACCACCCGGACGATCCCCGACCCGCGGCGCAGCGGATGGCTGCTCGCGGCGAACCCCTACGCCGTCCTCGCGGATGCGTCCCCCTGGGAGGGCGGGCTCGTCGAGGACGGGACCTGGGCGGAGCCCGGGCCGCTCAACCTGCTGTCCGTGGGCCTGCGCTGGACCCAGCGTGACCCCGTTCGGGACGTCGAGTGCCTCGACGGCGAGCTGCGCGGTCTCGACCAGAGCGGCGTGCCGGACCGGCAGGGCACCTGGCCGGTGTGGCCGCTCGGTCTGGCGATGCAGGGTGTGCTGGTGGCCGGGCTGGGTTGGTGGGGCCACCGTCGCCTGGACACCCCGGCCGGGCGGCTGCCCGCCGGCACGCGAGTGGCCTGAGCCGGGCCGGCGTCGGGCGGGACCTGCTCGACGCCGGCCGGTGTCAGCCGCTGATCAGGCGGCGTCCTTCGAAGGCACGGCCGAGGGTGACCTCGTCCGCGTACTCGAGGTCCCCGCCGACGGGCAGACCGGAGGCCAGGCGCGTGACGCGGATGCCCGTGGCGCCGAGGAGCCGGCCGAGGTAGGTGGCCGTGGCCTCGCCCTCGAGGTTGGGATCCGTGGCGAGGATGACCTCCTGCACGGCCTCGTCCTGCAGCCGGGTGAGCAGCTCGCGGACGTGCAGCTGCTCGGGGCCGATGCCGGCGATCGGATTGATGGCCCCGCCGAGCACGTGGTAGCGGCCCTGGAAGGCGCGGGTGCGCTCCATGGCCATGACGTCCTGCGACTCCTCGACCACGCAGATCTGGGAGCGGTCCCGGCGCTCATCCCGGCAGAGCGAGCACACCTCGTCCTCGGAGACGTTGAAGCAGACCGAGCACAGTCGCACCCTGTCCTTGACCGTGCGGATGGCGTCCGCGAGCCGCAGCATGTCCTCCCGGTCCGCCTCCAGCATGTGGAAGGCGATCCGCTGGGCGGACTTCGGCCCGATGCCCGGCAGGCGGCCGAGCTCGTCGATCAGGTCCTGCACCGCGCCCTGGTACATCCGTCTCCCTCGTCCGATGGTGCGTCTCGTGGGGCGTGCGCCCCGACGGGGCGCCGTGGTCCGGCGCCCCGTCCATCATGCCCGCGGCCCCGGACGGCGTACGGGCGCGTTCGCCTCAGGCGTCGTTGGGGCGTTCCTCGAGCAGACGACCGCCGAGCACCCGCTCGACGACGGCCCGGCCCACGAGGCCCGAGTCCTCGAGCGGGACGTCGTCGTCGCTGGCGACCTCGTCCTCCCACCCCACACCGGATGTCGCCGGGGCGGCGGGGCCGGTGTCGGCGGGCCGGGCCGGGCCGCGGCCCTGGGCGGCCTCACGGGCGGCGCGGATGGCCGCGGCCCGCGCGTCCAACGACGGCGGCGCCGAGGCTCCCCCGGCGGGCTCGGCGTCGGCGGGGCGTGCCCCGAGCGAGGCCGCGCTCGGTCGGCCCCCGGCGGGAGAGCCCGGCGTGGCGTCCGGGTCGGGGCCACCGGGGGCGCCGGGGCCGCCCGTCCCGCCGCTGGAGCCCGCATTCACCGGAGGCTCGAGGGGCCCACCGGCCCGCAGCCGCTCCATGAGCCGCGGGTACATGCTCGCCGGATGGCCCGAACCCGGGAAGTCCGCCCCGCCCGGGCCGGCAGCCGCGCGCGGCGCGGCGTCCGCGTCGTCGGCGGGCACGCCCGGATCGGGGGTCGCGTCGGCCGTGGGCGCACCCGTGGGGCGCCGCTGCTCGTCCGAGGACGGGCCGGCGCCCGAGGCGGCCGGGTGGGGATCGCGTCGCTCCGTGGCCGCTGCGTCGTCGTCCGGGGCGGGCGACGGCGTGGCAGGCCGGGCGGAGTCACCGTCCGCGGCCGCGCCCGCGCCGTCGTCGAAGCCGGCGGGACGGGTCGCGCCGAAGCGCTTCGCGAACTCCGCGCGCAGCTCCGCCTCCGGACGGGCGAACACGGGGATCGAGTGCTCCTCCTCGCGGACCAGCGGCCCCGGGTCGTAGGCCCGACGGACCTCCTCGGCGCTCGGCTCGCTCTCGTCGGGGGCCGGGGCGTCGGGCCGGACCGGGGAGTCCTGGCCGGCGTCCGGCGCGGCGCCGCCGGGGGCCGGTGCGGCCTGCGGCGGCGCCCCCCAGTCCTCGACCGACGGCACGGGACCGTCCCAGCCGGGTGCGCCGACGGGCCGCTCCTCGGCGTCGCGGGCAGGCGGGGTCCAGCCCTCGGGGCCGTCCGAGTCGTCCTGCTCCGCGTCCGGGTCGAACGCGGGCAGCGAGTCCCACGGGTCCTCCTCGGGCGGGGGAGCGTCGTCCCAGGCGGGCGGCTCCTCATCCGGGCCGCCCCAGCCGTCCGCCGGCGGGGCGGGGGCGGGCGTCGTCGACGACGTCGGCGTCGGCCCCCAGGAGGTGGCGGGAGCCGCGGGCGTCCAGGCGGGGGACGGCTCCGGCGTCTGACGCTGCTGTGTGGCCCGGGGCGGAGCCGCCGGCGGCGCCGGGTCGTCCTCCGCGGTGGAGGGTGCGGCGGAGCGCGGCGGGGCGGGGCGGGAGGACTCCGGCTCGCGCGGGGCCTGCCCCGGTGCCGGAGCGGGTCGGTTCGGCTGCGCCGCCGCCGGTCGGTCGGGCCGGCTCTGCTGCGGGGCCGGACGTTCAGGCCGGTCCGTCCGCGCCGGGCTGGCCGGGCGGGCGCCGGACTGTGCGCGGGCCTCCCCGGTCGGCGCGTCCCCACCGAGGATCAGGTCGAGCCGCGGGCGGATGCCGAGCACCTGGTGGACGGCCTCGCCGAGCACGCGGTCGCCGCCCCGGCCGAGCAGCGACTGGCGGGGTCCGTCCTGCTGGAAGCCGATCGTCAGCAACGAGCCGTCGTAGCCCGCGACGCTCGCGTTGTCCTTCACCAGCATCCACACCAGGCGTGAGGCGTCCTCGAGGGCCGCGAGGATGTCCGGCCAGGCCCGGCGGATCATCTCCACCTGGCTCGCTGCCGGGGCGGGCGTGGGGCTCGACGGCGCGGCCGTCTCCTCCGGCCCGTGGGCGGGGGCCGGCGCGGCACCGGTGCGGTCCTGGGCCTGGGGCCGGCCCTCGGGGCGGCCCTCAGGCTCGGCGCGGCTCCCGGCCTCCGGGCGGCGCGTGTCCCCGGAACGGGCCCCGACCTCAGCCGGTTCGGGCCGCTTGGGCTGCGGCGGCTGCTGCGGACGTTCGGACCCCGTTGCCCCGGCGGCCGCGTCCCCCTCCGGCGCCTCTGCCACGGACTGCGGGGCAGGCGGCGTCCAGCGCTCCGGCGGGGCGGTGGGCGCCGTCGGCGCGGGCTCCTCCGGCCGCCGCATGGCGGCCCGGGCGAGCGCGGCACCGGTCAGAGGGCCGGAGCCGTCCGCGTCCCCGGCCGATCCGCCGCCGTCCTTGGCGGGCGTGCCGGACCGGGCCGGCGTCGTCGTGCCCTCCGGGGCGCCGTCCTCGACGGGCGCGGCGCCACCGAGCTCCAGGCGCCGTTCGAGGGCCTCGAGGCGGGCGGCCAGGCCGCGGTGCGTCTCGTCCGAGGCGGGCAGCAGCAGGCGCGCCATGAGCAGCTCGAGGTGCAGGCGGGGACTGGTGGCCCCCACCATGTCCGTCAGCGCGAGGTTGGTGATGTCCGCGAGGCGGGAGAGCTCCGCGCGGGAGAGCTGCGCGGCCTGCGCCGACAGACGCCGCACCTGGTCCTCCGGCATGCCGTGCAGGATCGCCCCGGCCTCCTCCGGCAGGGCACGGGCGATCACGAGGTCGCGGAAGCGGTCCAGCAGGTCCTCGACGAAGCGGCGCGGGTCCTGGCCGGACTGCACCACGCGGTCCACCACGCGGAACACGGTGGGGGTGTCGTCCGCGGCGACGGCGTCGATCACGTCGTCCAGCAGGGCTTCCGGGGTGAAGCCGAGCAGGCTCACCGCGAGCTCGTAGGAGACCTGGCCCTCCTGGGCACCCGCGATCAGCTGGTCCAGCACGGAGAGCGTGTCACGCACCGAGCCCGTGCCGGCGCGCACCACGAGCGGCAGCACGCCCTTCTCCACGGACACGCCCTCCTCCGCGCACAGCTGCTCGAGGTAGGCGATGAGCGGCTCCGGCGGCACGAGCCGGAACGGGTAGTGATGGGTGCGGGAGCGGATGGTCCCGATGACCTTCTCCGGCTCCGTGGTGGCGAAGATGAACTTCAGGTGCTCCGGCGGCTCCTCCACGATCTTGAGCAGCGCGTTGAAGCCCGCCGCGGTGACCATGTGCGCCTCGTCGATGATGAGGATCTTGTAGCGGTCCCGGACCGGGGCGAACGTGGCCCGCTCGCGCAGGCCGCGGGCGTCCTCCACACCGCCGTGCGAGGCCGCGTCGATCTCCAGCACGTCCAGCGAGCCCGGCCCGCCGGTGGCCAGGTCCCGGCACGAGTCGCACTCGCCGCACGGCGTGGGCGTGGGGCCTTGGGCGCAGTTCAGGCAGCGCGCGAGGATGCGGGCGGACGTGGTCTTGCCGCAGCCGCGCGGGCCGGAGAAGAGGTAGGCGTGGTTCACGCGGTCCTTCGCCAGTGCGGTGCGCAGCGGGACCGTGACATGGTCCTGCCCGATCACGTCCTCGAAACGGTCCGGGCGGTAGCGGCGGTACAGGGCGGTGCTCACCCTCGAAAGCCTATCCGGCGGGCGGACGGGCTAAGGGAGCCGGGGAATGCGCCCACCCACCGGCCCGTTCCCTGGCCCATGACCACCACGCACATGCACACCGACGCCGAGGACACGATCCACCCCACGCAGCCGGCCCCGGACGCGGGACCGCTGAGTCAGGCCGAGATCGACCGCCTCTTCGCGGACCGCCACACGACGCAGCTCTTCTCGGACGAGCCCGTCGACCTCGCGCTGATCGAGCGGGCCTACGCGGACCTCCGCTGGGCTCCGACCGCCATGAACAACCAGCCGCTGCGGCTCGACGTCGTGGACAGCCCCGAGGCCCGCGCCCGCCTGGCTCCGCTGATGATCGAGTTCAACCGGGAGAAGACGGAGCGCGCCCCGCTCACGCTGATCGCCTCCTACGACCTCGACTGGCACCGCCACATGGGCCACCTCGCCCCGTTCCGGGAGGGCTTCGAGGAGGATGCCGAGGGCAAGCCGGGCATGCGCGAGGGGATGGGGCGCACGAACGCGCTCATCCAGGTGGGCTACCTGCTCGTGGCCCTGCGCGCGCACGGGCTCGAGGTCGGCCCCATGGCCGGGTTCGACGCTGCCGCCGTGGACGCCGAGTTCCATGCGGACCGTGCGTGGAAGTCCCTCCTGGTGATCAACGTGGGCCACGCCGCCGCAGACGACGAGAAGGCGCAGCAGCCCCGCCAGGGCCGCCTCGACTTCGACCAGGCCGCCCAGGTCCTCTGACCGGGGCCGGGCCTGCGGCGGACCAGGGCGCCGGCCCGCTCAGAGCCCGGTGAACACCCACGGATCACGCGGCAGGGCGGCCGGGTCGAACGCGGGCACGGCGGCCGCCAGCGGTCCCGCGGGCAGGCCGAGGGACTCCAGCAGCCGGTCCCGCACCCGCTCGGGGGTCCACGCCGGGTCCTGCGCGGCGAGGTCCTCGAGGGTCACGGCGCCGTCCCGCTTGGCCAGCCGCCGCCCCTCCGCGTTCAGCACGAGCGGCACGTGCAGGTACTCCACCGCAGGCGTCGGCTCCCCGCGCGCGGCACACAGCGCCCCGGCCAGCCAGCGCTGGCGCGGGGCCGAGTCGAGCAGGTCGTCCCCGCGGACCACCTGGTCCACGCCCTGCGCCAGGTCGTCCACGACGACGGCCAGGTTGTACGCGTACGCCCCGTCGTTCCGGCGCAGCACCAGGTCGTCGACCAGGCCCGTGACCTCGCCGTGCAGCACGTCCACGGCGGTGGCGCGGGGGATCTCGCCCGCCGGCAGGCCAGCGACCTTCGCCGCGTCGATCCGCAGGGCGGCGGGGCGCACCCGCCGTCGCTCGGCCCGCTCGGCCTCGGTCAGGCCACGGCAGGTGCCCGGATAGAAGCCGGGCGGACGCAGCGGCACGGCGCCGCCGGAGGCGGGGGCGCCGTCGTCGGGTCTGGGGTGCGGGGCCGACGTCGCCTCGGCGATGTCCTTGCGCGAGCAGAAGCACTCGTAGACCGCGTCCGTGCCGTGCGCGGCGCGCAGGGCGGCCACGGCGGCGTCGTACAGGGCGGTGCGCTCGGACTGGCGCACCGGCTCGGCGTCCCAATCCAGCCCGACGGCGGCCAGGTCCGCCCGCTGCCCGGCCTCGGCCCCGGAGCGGACGCGGTCCAGGTCCTCGACCCGCAGCAGGAAGGCGCGGTCCGTGGCGCGCGCGGCGAGCCACGCGACGAGCGCAGTGCGCAGGTTGCCCAGGTGCAGGGCTCCCGTGGGGGAGGGGGCGTAGCGTCCGGCGGGCATGGGATCTCCTGGGGAAAGTGAAGACCCCTCACGCACCTGCCAGAGCCCACCTACCCTTGCTACCTTCCGGTCCTGGGGGAGTTCAGCGAGATGACACCACGTGAGGGGCCGCCCATGACTCTACCAGGGTGGCGGTGGGCGGGGCGATTCGGGCCACGGTGAGACCCGGACCGGGCCCTCGCCTCCCGCGGGGGATTGGCGCGGCCCAGGACGATCTGGTTATGATGGAGCCTGCCCTCGCGCGGTCCGCCGCATGAGGGCGCACCAAGGAGGATTCGCCTAGCGGCCTATGGCGCACGCCTGGAACGCGTGTTGGGTTAACAGCCCTCGGGGGTTCAAATCCCCCATCCTCCGCGGGCAAGCCCCGGGACCCCAGTGGTTCCGGGGCTTTTCGCATGTCTAGGCCGATTCTGGCGGGTGGGCCATCGTTCATACGTACCCACAAGGGCTCACGATGTGACACTATTCCTGTCATATAGCTGTCACGACAGGATGGGGGCCGACATGGCCGGCAAGCGGCTGCCGCGGGGAATCGACCGACTCCCGGCCGGCACCTACCGGGCGCGGCTGACGGTGGACAACATCGTCCACACCATCGGCACGTTCCGGACCATCGGGGACGCCCGGGCTGCCCTGGACATCGCCCGCGCCGAGAAAGCCCGCGGCACGTTCATTCCGCCGGCCATCCGCCGCGAGCGCCTGAAGGCCGAACAGGCCGGCCGCCGGGCACAGGCTGACGTGGACGCCCGCACTGTGCGCGAGCTGGCCGAGGCGTGGCTGGCATGGC
>NZ_JAGXJK010000209.1:0-267 GCF_019091605.1 Micrococcus sp. GbtcB5 | reverse complement strand
CTGGGGCGGGTCACGTCCTATGTGGGCGGCGCCGCGCAGGAGGGTGGAACGCACGTGCTGGACGGGAGGACCCCCGACGTGCCGACCGAGGGCTTCTTCATTGGGCCCAGCATCGTCGACCATGTCCGGCCGGGCATGAAGGACTACGACGACGAGATCTTCGGCCCCGTGCTGGCGATCGTGCGCGTGGACACGTATGAGGACGCGGGCGACCTGATCAACGAGAACCGGTTCGCGAACGGCACGGCGGTGTTCACCCGCGATGGG
>NZ_JAGXJK010000208.1:0-267 GCF_019091605.1 Micrococcus sp. GbtcB5 | reverse complement strand
ACAACGGCGAGCTCGCGCTCGGCAAGAACCTCCTCGTCGCGTTCATGCCCTGGGAGGGCCTGAACTACGAGGCCGCGATCATCCTGTCCCAGCGCATGGTCTCGGAGGACGTCCTCACCTCGATCCACATCGAGGAGCACGAGGTCGTCGCCCGCGACACCAAGCTGGGCGCCGAGGAGATCACGCGCGACATCCCCAACGTGTCCGAGGAGGTGCTGGCGCAGCTCGACGAGCGCGGCATCATCCACATCGGCGCGGAGGTGGTGG
>NZ_JAGXJK010000207.1:0-267 GCF_019091605.1 Micrococcus sp. GbtcB5 | reverse complement strand
CCGGAGACCTACGTGCTGCCGCTGTCCCACGATGAGGTCGTCCACGGCAAGGGCTCCCTCCTGGGCCGCATCCCGGGCGCCCGACGGCAGCAGCTGGCGACCCTGCGCGCCTACTACGGGTACATGTGGGCGCACCCCGGCAAGCAGCTGCTGTACATGGGCGGGGAGTACGCGCAGCCGAGCGAGTGGTCCGAGGGCGAGGGCCTGGACTGGCCCGCCTCGTGGGATGAGGCGCACCGCGGGGTCCAGCTGACGATCCGGGAGCTC
>NZ_JAGXJK010000206.1:0-268 GCF_019091605.1 Micrococcus sp. GbtcB5 | reverse complement strand
AATATTCGAAAAGATATTAACCTAAAAGATATCTAAAGAATCTTAATAACCAATGCCTAAAATTCCTCAACTTAATTTTGAAATTTGAAATTCAAAAGATATTCAGATTTAAGTTGGTTAGTTGTAGATAACTAAATATCAACTTAAATAGGAATATTTAATGAACAATTTAACTTAAGCTTCAGAAAGAATCTAGATGGTTATAATTCTATATTTAATTAAATACAAGAAAATACATATAGTTTAGCTTAGAATAAAATTCTTTAAA
>NZ_JAGXJK010000205.1:0-268 GCF_019091605.1 Micrococcus sp. GbtcB5 | reverse complement strand
AGACCACCGGTGCCCCGCGGCTCCGCGCTCAGCCCGCCGCCCACGGCCCGAGCCAGGACGGTGTCCCCGGGCACGGGCACGCCGACCCCGCGGTAGAGGAAGTGCCATCCGCCGGAGGGTGAGCGTTCGGCCCACCCGTTCAGGCGGCGCAGTAGCTCCAAGTGACCACCAGATTCGGCCGCGGCGTACACCTCGGCCAGCCGGCCCGCGTAGGGACCTTCAATCTCCAATAGCTCCAGCCCGCGGGAGAGTGCGCCTGTGGCGACGC
>NZ_JAGXJK010000204.1:0-268 GCF_019091605.1 Micrococcus sp. GbtcB5 | reverse complement strand
ACGCCCCAGGCCGACGGCCAGACCCCCACCGATCCCGACCTCATCATGACCGGCTGGACCGTGGAGCTGCCCGCCGGCCCCACCGGCGCCGGCTCCACCTCCGCGACACCGGCCCCCTCCCAGCAGGCCCCCGCCCCGGCGCAGGCCGACACGGACGCCCAGGCGGCCCCCGCTCCGGCGGCGCCCTCCGCATCGGCGGCGGCCGAACCCTCCGCCCCTGCCGACGACTCGGCCACGCCGGCCCCCGAGGCGGCCGCCGCCCCGAGCG
>NZ_JAGXJK010000203.1:0-269 GCF_019091605.1 Micrococcus sp. GbtcB5 | reverse complement strand
ATATCTTTTAATAGTTTTACTTTCCCAGTTGTCTCTGTTTGATTGCCGTAGCAAGATGCAGAAAAAAAGACGATTGGCACATCGTCTTTAATGTGACGAATTAAATCAGCAGCGAATACGAAAGATCCTTTTAATACAGCGATACCTCCGATTTCTTCTCCTTCAAAGTCACGTTCGATTTGAAGTGCTTGTTCTTTTACTTTTTCTTGTAATTGTTCTTCAGAAATTAAAGTGTCTTTTATTTCAATATTCATTGGAGTCCTCCTACA
>NZ_JAGXJK010000202.1:0-269 GCF_019091605.1 Micrococcus sp. GbtcB5 | reverse complement strand
ACCATTGTTTGCAGCACTTGCGCAATGCAGCTCACACGATCGCCTCCCTCCTTGCGGAATACCTGACATGGGTATACGTTTGACTAGTACACGTACCCGGTAGGGGTACTCCCGACGTACAACCCGACATACAAGGAGGACACCTGATGGCTCCGAACGATTACCAGGTGACGGGCATGACCTGCGGCCACTGCGAGATGTCGATCCGCGAGGAGGTCAGCGAGATCCCCGGCGTCCAGGACATCCAAGTCAGCGCGCAGACCGGCAAG
>NZ_JAGXJK010000201.1:0-270 GCF_019091605.1 Micrococcus sp. GbtcB5 | reverse complement strand
CATGTAAAATGATGTGTAAAGACAGCTGTGTAAGGAGGACTTCTTATGGGCAAGGTGAAAGAAATTTCGAAGCGAATGCTACTTGGTATAGCAGGGCTTGGTTGGTTATTTGATGCAATGGATGTTGGAATGCTTTCATTTGTAATGGTAGCATTGCAAAAAGATTGGGGATTAAGTACGCAAGAAATGGGATGGATAGGCAGCGTTAATTCAATTGGTATGGCTGTCGGAGCACTCGTTTTTGGAATACTATCAGATAAAATAGGGCGG
>NZ_JAGXJK010000200.1:0-270 GCF_019091605.1 Micrococcus sp. GbtcB5 | reverse complement strand
ATGAACCCGTCGGCGAACCAGCGCAGCGCCGAGACCTCGACGAGGGACGGGGTGCCGGCACGCTCCACGAGCTCGGCGCGCTCGCGCCAGGACCCCGCCTCGCCGATCTACGCGGCGGAGCAGATCACGGCCACACCGGAGACGGTGTCCGCGTGGTCCAGGGCCAGCTGCAGCGCCACGCTCCCGTTGAGGGAGACGCCCGCGAAGTGCACGGGCAGGTCCGCGGGAACGGTGCTGTCCTCCTGCAGCGCCTGCACGGCGGCGACGACG
>NZ_JAGXJK010000020.1:0-49251 GCF_019091605.1 Micrococcus sp. GbtcB5 | reverse complement strand
GCCTCATACCTCCTGCGGAGACGCTCCTCCGGCCTCGTTGGCACCGGCCCGAGTCAACAACGTCATGCCCTCCTACAGCTAGCCTGGGCGCATGCCGCCCGCCCCCACCGCCCGTCTGCGCTTCCGCGAGATGGCCGACGCCGACCTCGACCACCTGGCCGGCCTCCTCGCCGATCCCGTGGTGATGCGCTTCTACCCCGCCCCGCGCACGCGCGCGGAGGCGGCGGCGTGGATCGCGGGCAACCGGCGCCGGTACGCGCAGGACGGGCACGGGCTGTGGATCATCGAGACCCACGACGACGGCGGGCCCGGCTTCGTGGGCGACTGCGGCCTGACGTGGCAGGAGGTCAACGGGGAGCCTCGCCTGGAGGTCGGCTACCACGTGCGGGCCGACCTGTGGGGGCGCGGCTACGCCACCGAAGCGGCCGCCGCCTGCCGGGACCACGCCCGGGACGTGCTGGGGCACCACGAGCTCGTGGCGATCATCCACCCGGAGAACACGGCCTCGCGCCGGGTGGCCGAGCGGATCGGGATGACCGTGGTGGGCGAGGACCGCACCGGCGCGCCCGAGGCCCGCGCGGCTCTGGGGCTCGAGGCGCGCACCGTGCTGGGGATGAGGCTCCGGCCGGGCGCGTGAGGCGCGGCCCGGCCGGACGTCTCAGCCCCGGTCGCTCACTTGGCGTGGCGGGCGAGCAGCTCGCGGGCGGCGTCCAGGCCGCCGGCCTCGACGTCGTAGGAGCCGGTGGACGCGTGGTGGGCCTCGACCGCGTCCGTGATCCGGTAGTGGTCCGGGTTGCCGGGCGGGTCGGAGGTCTCCAGCACGTGGATCAGGTAGGTCTCGCCGGCGGCCAGGGCCTGGCGGTCGTCGCGCTCGTGATGGGTCATGACGTCCTCTCGGGTCGGCGCCCGGCGGGTCTGTCCCACCGGGGCGTGCGCACCAGGGTGGCGCATCGACGGCGGCGGGGCACAGTCCTGCCCGCCCGCGGGCCGGATCCGGTCAGTAGGCGGGTCAGAGTCCGCTCAGGCCCCGACGTAGGAGCTGACGACGCTCCGCAGTGCCTCGGCGGATTCGTAGATGTCCTCCAAGTTCTCGAGGTCGGCCCGCGTCCTGTTCTTGTCCGCATCGAACAGCACCAGATATTTCACCTTCCCGTCGAAGTGAAGGCGCGCGATCGGCTTCCGATTGTTGTCGTCCAGGATGACGCTGCAGTACGAGGCTGCGTCGCGCATGTAGACGCGGTTCATCGGCACGATTCCGGCGAGAATCGCCTTGATGATGCGGAAACCCTCGATCTCCTCTTCGGTCGTCACCACGCCCGGCTTGAGCTGGCCCTCCTGACCGTTCTCCTCGTCGGACAGGACCGTCTGATCGCCGGTGGCCACGGGCTCAGCGGGAGCCGCCAGTACCGGAGCGACCTGGTCGCCCAGGGCAGTCTTCAGCCGCGCGTTGACGCGATCGTTGATGTACTGGCGCGCAGCCTCCTCGGTGAGCCGGGTGAAGGTCTCCACCGCCTTGGCGTTCATGTACCCGGAGTACACGCGCTTGGCGAGGACCTTCACCAACTCATCGCTCGGCGCAGCCATCTCGGCAGAAATCTCGCGCTTGATGGCCGATACGTACTTCAGCTCCTCGGCTGCGGCGATGACCGAGTCGAGATCGAAGGATCCCTTCGCCAGCTGCTCGAGCTTCGGCACGGTGACCGGGTCGATGTCCAGAAGATCGAGGACGAGGAACGGACGCTCGTCGAGGATGTTGGCCTTGTCGAGGTCCGTGTAGAAGTTCCACACCCGCCCGTTGGTGAGCACGCCGATCCGCGCTTCACTGGTGTGGAAGTAGCGCACCAGCTGGCTCGCGTGCGCCAGGGACAGCTCCGAGCCGACCTTCTTGGCCTCCACGAGGATGTTGACCTTCCCCTCCCGCATGATGGCGTAGTCGATCTTCTCCCCCTTCTTCAGGCCCAGATCTGCGACGAACTCCGGGACGACCTCCTGGGGATCGAACACGTCGTAGCCCAACACCTGCGAGATGAATGGCATGACGAGCGCGTTCTTCGTCGCCTCTTCCGTGTCCAGGGAGCTTGCGTAGTCGCGGGCTCGCCGAGCCACTTGCGCAAGCTTGTCCTCGAATTCAGTCATGCCGTTTCACCCATCCGTGAGTAGGAGCCGGACAGCCGGGAATCCGGCAGCCTCGCACGTCAGCGCCCGAAGGCCCGCCGCAGCTGTGTCGAAATATAACCCAGCTCACAAACACGCTACGGGGACCCTCGCAGGCGCTCCGTGGCCGGACCGCGGGATCGCCCGGAACGCGAGGCGGCCACGACGCGTCGCCTCTCACGGGAAGGAGACGGGGCGTCGTGGCCGCGTTCCGCGGGGGGCCGCCCTGTCAGGCGACGCCCGGCCGGCTCAGCGGTTGCCGGGGTGCTGCGGGTCGGCCGGGATGCCGCGGCTCAGGGGCTCCACGGGCGGGCCGCTCGTCTCCGGGGTCACGGGCGAGCCGGTGCGGGAGCCGCCGACCTCCGGGGTGTCCGGCACCTGATCGCCGGAGGGCTGGGCGCCGGAGCGCAGCGCCTCGAGCCGCGTCTCGAGGACCTGCACCACGGGCAGGCGGTCGCCGTGGGCGCGCTCGTAGGCGAGCAGCTGCTCCACCTGCGACTCGTCGAGGCCGGTGATCCGGGTCGGCAGCGTGCCGTTGGGGATGTGGTCGTAGTCCGGCAGGGGGAGCTCGTCGCGGTTCGGGGCGTTCGTCATGGCACTGTCCCTCTTCTCTCGTCGGGGTCCCTCGTCGGGATGCGTGGTCCACCCACGCTAGTGAAGGCCCCCGTCAGACGGCACCCCCTGCCGCCCCGCTCACCCGACCCCGTCCCGCCGCGCCCGCAGCACGATCTCCAGGTCGAACCGCGCGTCGGGGTCCTCGAGGGCCTCCCCGAACAGCTCGCGCAGCCGGCCCACCCGGTACCCCACGGTCTGGGGGTGCACGCCGAGCTCCGCGGCGATCGGCGCCCGCTGGCCCCAGTGCGTGAGCCAGGCGAGCAGGGTCTCCTCCAGCACCGCCCGCTTCGCCTCGCTCACCTCGTCCAGGGGCGCCAGCACGCGTTCGGCCAGCTGCGTCACGACGCGCGGCTCGGCCCCCAGCACCACGCGCGCCAGGTGGTCCGCGGCGAGGATCGGGGACGGGGCGCCGTCGTCGTCCTCCCCCTGCGCGGGCTCCGCCGTCCGGCCCGCCGCCTCCTGGACGGCCAGCGTGCGGGCCACCCGGTAGGAGTGGGGCACGAGCGGCCAGTCCACGGCCGGCCCGACGACGGCGGCCGTCCCCGCCAGCAGGCGCAGCATGCGCTCGCGGCGGCCCTGGGAGGGCGTCGCGTCGATCACGGCGACCACCTCCGAGTCCCGCTCCACCACGAGCCCGGCCCGGCCCAGCCTCTCCCGGACGGCGACGCCGGCGTCCGCGGGCAGCACCACCACCGCCAGCCGGCGCGGCAGCCGCCAGTCCGCGAGCGCGGCCAGCCGTTGCACCTCCTTCTCCTCGGTCCCGCCCCGGACCAGGGCGGTGGCGAGGGCGGCGCGGTGCAGCTCGAGCACGCCCGCCTGGGCGGACTGCGCCTCCGCGTACGCCTGGGCGCTGACGGAGGAGAGCTCGTCGATGTACGCCCAGATGGACTCGCCCAGCTCGATCACCACGGACATCTCCAGGCCCAGGCGCGCGCACTCGGCGGAGAGCTCGCGGAACACGATCCGCGCGGAGGTGCGGTACGCGCCGAGCAGGGCGTCCATGGAGCGCCCCTCGCGGAACTCGCCGGCCCCCAGGCGGGCCATGAGGACGCGGGACTCGCTGTTCAGGGCCGGGCGGGTGGTGCCGGGCAGGCTCATCAGCTGCTCGAGGGCGGTGGTCACGCCGGCGGTGAGGTTCTTGCCGTAGTGGCCGTCGCGCGCCGCCGCGTAGGCGGGGATCTGGTCCGGGACCGTCTCGATGATGCGCTCCATGATCCCGGGGATCGCCGGGGCCAGGCGCTCCGCGAGGTCGTCGGGGAGGGACTGCCAGGGCGGGCGCCAGTCGGGGGCGGGGGTGGTCTGCGTCACACTCAATCTTGTCTCCTCGCGATGAAGTGATGGCCCAGATCGTACGCTGAAGACGAAGAACTGCGGCATGCCGAGCCATAGACTGGAGCCATGGTCGGCCCGTCTCTGTTCTCCCGTCTGGCGTCGACGCTCCTGCACCCGCTCGCCCCGCAGGACGTCCTCAGCCTGCTCGACCCCGTGCACTCCTCGCGGCAGCTGCGCGGCGTGGTCACCTCCGTGACGCGCGAGACGCCCGGCACCGCCACCATCGCCTTCCGCCCGGGCCCGGGCTGGCGGGCCCACGACGCCGGCCAGTGGGCCCGCATCGGGGTGGACGTGGACGGCGTGCGCCAGTGGCGCTCCTACTCGCTCTCCGCTCCCGCGGGCGCCGACCCCGAGATCACGGTGTCCGACATCGGCCTCGTCTCCGGCACGCTCGTGCGCCACACGAAGCCCGGCGACGTCCTCTTCCTCGACATCCCCGAGGGCGACTTCACCCTGCCGGACGAGCCGCGCCCACTGCTCATGCTCACCGCCGGCTCGGGCCTGACCCCGGTGATGTCCATGATCCGCACGCTCGTGCCGACGCGCCGGGATGCCGACGTCGTGCTCATCCACTCCTCCCGCACCCCCGAGGACGCCCTGTTCCGCGAGGAGCTGGCCGAGCTGGCCGACCAGTTCCCGGGCCTGCGCGTGGTGCACCACCACACCGCGGAGACGGGCCGCCTCGACCTCTCCTCCCCCGCACAGCTCGAGGGCCTCTGCCCGGACTGGCGCGAGCGCGCCGGCTACGCGTGCGGGCCGGCCGGGTTCCTCGACGACGCCGAGGCCCTGTGGCGGCGCGAGGCGGCCGCGGACCTCACCATCGAGCGGTTCCAGGCCGACTTCGCCCCGGGCGTGGCGGGGGCCGGCGGCCGCGTGGTGTTCGAGCACGCCGACGTGGAGGTGGACGCTCCCGGCGACGTGCCGCTGCTCGTGGTGGCCGAGGAGGCCGGCGTCGCCGCGCCCGCCGGCTGCCGCATGGGCATCTGCCACGCGTGCCTCACGCCGCTGCGCTCGGGCCGGGTCACGGACCTGCGGACCGGGCAGGTCCACGGCGAGCCCGGCGAGCTGGTCCAGACCTGCGTGAGCGCCGCCGCCGGCCCGCTGAGCCTCAGCCTGTGAACCTGACGCCCGGCCCGCGACCCGGGCCTCCCCGACCATCCCCGCCTCCCGCCCCCAGGAGCATCACATGACCCAGACCCCCACCGCCCCCGACCGCACCGGCGCCACCGCCCCGGACGATCTGGCCCTGGCCATCCCCGGCACCACCGTGCGCGGCCGCGCCGCCCGGGTCCTGCCGCAGGACCGCCCCGACACCACGAGCTGGGCTCCCCGCACCGCCGAGTCCCGTGCCGCCGCCACGACGCCGGGGCTGCCGGGCGTCGTCGGGAGCCCGGCGGTGCGCCCGCCCGGCGCCGCCCACCTGACGGACGCGCAGGTGGCCGAGCTGGGCCGTGAGCTGGACGCGATCCGCGACGACGTGCTCGCCCGCCGCGGCGCCTCCGATGCGGCCTACATCCGCCGCGTCATCCGCTGGCAGCGCCGGCTCGAGCTCGGCGGCCGCGCCCTCCTGCTCAACGCACGCCACCCCGCCGCGTTCGTGGCGGGCACAGCCATGCTCACGGTCGCGAAGATCGTGGAGAACATGGAGATCGGGCACAACGTGCTCCACGGCCAGTGGGACTGGATGCGCGACCCGGACATCCACTCCACCACGTGGGAGTGGGACTTCGTGACGCCGTCGCGGGCGTGGCAGAACACCCACAACGACCTGCACCACCGCTGGACCAACGTGGTGGGCAAGGACCGCGACGTGGGCTACAACGTCCTGCGCATGGACGAGTCCGAGCCGTGGCGGCCCCGCCACCTGCTCAACCCCGTGATCAATGCGGGGCTGGCGCCGATCTTCGAGTGGGGCATCGCGCTCTACGACCTCGAGCTGGACCGCGTGCAGAGCGGCGAGAAGTCCCGCGAGGAGCTGATGACGGATCTGCGCTCCGTGGGCGTCAAGGCGGCCCGGCAGTTCGCCAAGGACTACGTGGCCACGCCGGCCGTCGCCGAGGTGCTGACGGGCTCGGGCAAGGCCACGCTCGCGGGCACGCTGCTGGCCAACGGCCTGCGCAACATCTGGGCGCACGCGGTCATCTTCTGCGGGCACTTTCCGGAGGGTGCGGAGACGTTCTCCGAGGAGATGGTGGACGGCGAGACCCGCGGCGACTGGTACGTGCGGCAGATGATCGGCTCCGCGAACATCTCCGGTTCGAAGCTGATGCACTTCATGACCGGCAACCTCTCCCACCAGGTGGAGCACCACCTGTTCCCGGACCTGCCGTCCAGCCGGTACGCCGAGGTGGCGCCCAGGGTCCGCGAGATCTGCGCCCGCTACGGCCTGCCGTACACGACCGGCCCGCTGCTGCGGCAGGTGGGCTCCGCGTGGAAGAAGGTGTTCCGGCTGGCGCTGCCGTGAAGCGGCGCACGACGGGGCAGACCACGTCGGCACCGTCCCGCGCCCGGGCCGGGGCCGGGGCCGGGGCCGGGGCCGGGGCCGGATCTTCTGCGGATCTGACCCTTCTGGCCGCCGGTTCGGCCGTCAGAAGGGTCAGAACCGCAACGGATTCCGTATGAGCCGAGGCAGGCCGGTCAGCCCTGACGCTCGGCGAGGTCCGCGAGCCGGCCGATCGACGCGCGGAGCTGCTCTTCTCCGGTCCGCAGCGCCTTCTGGATGCGCTTCGGGTCGGTGAGGGCGGTCCAGTCATAGGTGTGGGTGACGCGGCAGCCGCCCTCGTCGTCGCCCTCGACCTCCCACCGCCACAGCTGGCCGAACGGCTCCCCGCCGACCTCGGAGGGCTTCCAGGCGATGCGGCGGCCCTCCTCGAACTCGACCACGTGGTTCGCGCGGTCCACGCCCTTCTGCAGGGTCATCACGAACACGTCCCCGACGGCGGTCACCCGCTGCCCGGGGGCGGCCTCGGCCAGGTTGTCGTTGCCGTCCCATTCGGGCTGGCGGGAGGGGTCCGCGATCAGCTCGAAGACGACGCCGGCCGGCGCGTCGACGTGGTGGGTCGCGGACACGACGCGGTCCTCGGGGGCGGGCAGGGCGGTCTCGTCGATGTGCTCCATGCCGTCACGCTAGACCCTCCCACACCGCCGTCGAGAGGGTCGGCGGACCGGGCCGGATGCCCGGCCCCCCAACCCGGGCTCACAGCCCGGCGGCATCGACGCCGTACTCGGCCTGGGAGGCGGAGTAGCCCTCGAACATGAGCTGGTCGATGAGACCAGCACGGGAGAACGCGGAGTGGCTCAGGTACGACTGGGCCTGCTTCGCGGCCTGCTCGTTGTAGTCGATGCCCAGGCCGTCGACGGCGGCCGTCGCGTCAGCATTCGAGTAGCCCTCGAACTCGAGCTGATCGATCAGACCGGTCCGCGAGAACGCCGTGTGAGTCAGGTACGACTGGGCTTGCTTCACAGCCTGCGCCGCGTAGTCCACGTCCAGGCTGTCCACAGCCGCTGTGGCGTCGGCGTTCGAGAAGCCCTCGAACTCGAGCTGATCGATCAGGCCGCTCCGGGAGAATGCGGTGAAGCTCAGATACGACTGCGCCTGTCGCGCGGCCTGCTGTCCCTCCGCAGACAGCCCGCCGCCACCCGTCGACGCGGCCGACTCCTCTTCGGCGGCCACCGCTTCGACTTCAGCCGATGCCTCCGCCTCACGCTCCGCTTCCGCCGCGGCCTCGGCTTCAGCCTCGGCGGATCGGGACGCCTCGGCCGCGGCGGCCTCGGCGGACTTCTCGGCCTCCCTCGAGGCGGCAGCGGCACGGCTGGCCTCGGCCGCCTGCGAGGACTCCGCGGCGCGGCTGGCGCTCGCCACCGCAGACGACGAGCCGGCCGCGCGGGACGAGGAGGATGCCGCGCCGTCGGAGACCCGGCCAGACGAGGACGCCGCGCTCGAGGATGATGCGGCGGAGGGCGAGCCGGCGGACGACCCGGCTGCGGCGTCCCCATCGACGGAGCATCCGGTGAGCAGGGCGAGCGCGGCAAGGCCAGCGGTCAGGAGCGCGGTGGGGCGGGCAAGACGAGGACGGAGCATGGCGCTCTCCTTCGACGAGGGGAGGCGGTCGGCCTCCAGCGATAGGAAGCGAACACTCGGCGAGTGTTCACCGTCCTCACAGTAACGACCCAGCGGACACGATAACGGTGTCCGCCCCGCGCAGGACCCGGGCGCGGCCGTGATCCTGTGCGGTCTGGTCCTGGGTCTGGCGTCCACGCCGCGGTTCCTGTGCCGGGGCCGCGCGGCCCCCGACCTCAGATCAGGCCCAGCGCGGTGAGCTTGGCCGCGGTCTCCTCGTTGGTCGGCTCCACCTGATGGTCGCCGTCGGGGAACACGACCACGGGGATGTTCTTCCGCCCGGAGATCCGCTCGGCGGCATCGGCCTGGGCCGGGTCGGCGACGAGGTCCACGTAGTCGTAGGCGACGCCGAGTTCGTCGAGCTGGCGCTTGGTGCGCAGGCAGTCGCGGCACCAGTCGGCGCCGTAGACGGTGAGGACGTTCTGACTCATCCGTCCAGCGTACTGAGGGGTGGGATGCTGGGGGCATGCCCGCCCAGCCCTCCCCCTCCGGCCGCACCGTCCACCTGTCCACGTCGGGCGTGGACGCCCGCATCGCCCCCGACGAGTTCGGCGGGTTCGTCCTGGAGATCGGCGGGGCCGTCCAGTCCCACGTGGACCTGGCCGACCCCTCGCGCATCCGCTACGAGTACCTGCGCCGCATGGCCCACGTGCTCGACGCAGCCTCCCCGACGGGCGCGCCGGTGCGGGTCCTGCACCTCGGCGCGGGCGCGCTGACCCTGCCGCGCTACCTCCAGGCGACCCGGCCCGGCTCGGAGCAGACGGTGGTCGACCTGGACCGGGAGCTCGTGTCCTTCGTGCTCGCCGAGCTGCCCCTGCCGGCGGGCACGGACCTCGTCTCCGTGGTCGCGGACGCGCGCCTGGCCGCCGTCGACCTCGCGATGGACGGGGAGCGGTTCGACGCCGTCGTGCTGGACATCGGCACCGGCGAGGAGGGCGCCGAGCACCTGCGCGGCGCCGTGTTCTACGGGGAGCTGCTCGAGCTGCTGACGGCGGGTGGGGTGCTGCTGGTGAACATCGGCGACGACGCCGGCCTGCGCTTCCTGGGCACCGAGCTGGGCGCCCTCGAGGAGGCGGCCGCCGAGGCCGGGGTGCCCGGCCCGTGGACGCTCGCGGACCACGGGATGCTGGAGCGTCTGGACTGGGGCAACGTCGTGCTGGCCGCGGGGGCGCCGCTGGGAGAGGCCGGCTGCACGGAGCGCCTCGCCGCGGCGGGGCCGCATCCGGCGGCCGTGCTGGACCCGGCGGAGTCGGCCGCGCTGGCCGCCCGCATCCGTCGCGCCTGAGGGCGGGCGCGGTGCTCAGAGCCGGGGGTCCTCCGCACCGGGGCCCGTCTGCGGCCGGGGCCACGGGTGGCCCCGGCGCGCCTCCGCCCCCTCGTTGAAACGACGCAGGAGCCTGCTGAACTCGACGACGTCCTCGGCGGGCCAGGAGGAGACGATCTGCGCCACGTTGTCCGCGCGGGAGCTCAGCTCCGCGGCGAGGCGGGCGCGTCCCTCCTCCGTGGGACGGTGCAGCCGGGCGGAGCCGCCGTCGGGGTCCGCCACCCGCTCGACGAGGCCGGCCTTCATGGCGGCGGCCACCTGCCGGTGGACGGTGGAGACGTCGAGGTCGAAGGCCTCGGCCAGCTCGGCGATGCTCATGGCCCCGCCCGCCTCCAGGCGGGCGAGCAGCACGGTGGCGCTGCGCTCCAGCGCGCTCGACCGGCCGTAGGGGGCCACCCCCTGCGTGGCCACCCGCAGCAGGAGCATGTGCTCGTACATGATCCCTTCGACCGGGTCGACCCACGCCCCCTCAGATGATTGCATCATGCAAACGATGCTACCTTTTGCATCATGCAAATCGCCGAGCAGGAACGCATCGCCTCCCCCACCTTCGTCCTCGCCTGGGTGGTCTCCTTCCTCCAGTTCCTCGCGTTCTACGCCCTCGTCACCACCATGGCCGTGTACGCGGTCCGGCAGTTCGCCGCCTCGGACGCCGGGGCGGGGCTGGCCTCGAGCGCCTTCGTCATCGGCGCCACCGTCAGCCGCGTGGTCACCGGCCACGTGGTGGACCGCTTCGGCAAGCGCCGCGTCCTGGTGGTGGCCCTGGTCGCCGTCGCGCTGTCCTGCACGCTCTACCTCGTCGCCTCCTCACTGCCGGCCCTGGTGGCGGTGCGCATGCTCCACGGCGCCAGCTACGCCTTCGCCAGCACCGCCGTCATGGCCCTGGCCCAGGCGGCCATCCCCGACGGGCGACGCGCGGAGGCCACCGGCCACCTCGCGCTGGGCACCACCCTGGCCACCGCGATCGGCCCCGCCCTGGGGCTCTTCCTCGCCGGCTCCATCGGCTACGTGTGGCTGTTCCGGGCGACTCTGGGGATCACGGTGGTCAGCCTCGTGCTGGGCCTGCTGGTGCGCGAGGCGCCCGCCGCGGCGGGCGTCGACGGCGAGCGCGCCGCCGGCGAGGTCCCCCTGGAGCACCCCGCCCCCGCGGTGGGCTTCCGCCTGCGCTCCGTGCTGCACCCGGCGGTGCTGCCGATCAGTGGCTTCATGCTGCTGGTGGGCCTGAGCTACGCCGGGATCCTCACCTACCTGAACGCCTACTCGGTGGAGCGCGGGCTCACAGCCGGCGCCGGCCTCTTCTTCCTGGCCTACGCCGCGGCGATGCTCGTCATGCGCCTCACCCTGGGCACCCTGCAGGACCGCCGGGGGGACGACGCCGTCGTCTACCCCGCACTCCTCTGCTTCACGGCCGCGCTCCTGGTGCTGGCCTTCGCCACGCGCGACTGGCAGGTGGTGCTGGCCGGGGCGCTGAGCGGCCTCGGCTACGGCACGCTCATGCCCGCGGCTCAGGCGATCGCCGTGAACGCGGTGCCCTCCCACCAGCTCGGCGCCGGCATCTCCACCCTCATGCTGTTCGCGGACGTGGGGCTGGGCCTGGGTCCCGTGCTCCTCGGCGGGCTTGTGGCCTCAGCCGGCTACGGCGCCATGTACGCGGCCCTGGCGGGCGTGCTGGTGGTCGCCGCCGGGTACTACTTCGTGATGCACGGACGCCGGCACGGGCGGCGGGAGACCGTGGCCCGCGCCTGAGTCCCGCGCGGTGACGGCGGCCTGCCGCCGCGGGCGGCGCTAACGGCGCCGTGCCGGCATGGACGCGAGCGTGACGGCGGCGAGGGCGCCCAGGGTGCCCAGCACCGTCGTCGTGGTGACCGTGGATCCGTCGGTGGGGGCCACCAGGTCCACCACGAGGGAGCCCAGGAGGTTGCCCGAGACCAGGCCGAGGGTGGCGGCGAAGACGCCCAGGCGCGGGACGACCATGGCGCCCACCCCGATGAACACGCACCCCAGCGGGCCGCCGAGGTAGAGCCGCCAGTCGTGCGGCAGCGCGGGCAGGCCGTGGCCGGAGGCCAGGGCGATCCCGCCCCACACGATCCCGAGGAAGAGGACGCCGGCGGTGAAGTTGACCAGGGTCGCCGGGATGGCGGTGCCGTAGGCCGTGGTCTGACGGGCGTTGAACACCTGCTGTCCGGCGGTGGCCAGGCCGGCCAGCAGGGGCAGCAGGGCCAGCAGCGCCCAGCCGGGCCCGCCGCCGGCCTCGCCGAGCGAGGGCCACACCACGAGGGCGACCGCGGCCAGGGCGAGCGCCGCCCCCGTGAGGCGCCGTGGCGTCAGGCGCTGCACCCCGGCGGGGCTGAGCCCGAGCCGGTCCACGACCATCCCGCCGACCACCTGCCCGGTGACCACGGCGACCGTGAACACGGCCACGCCGAGGGGGCCGATCGTCGCGGACTGGGTGAGCACCAGGAGCCCGCCGATCACGCCCGCCACCGCATACCACGGGCGCACGGACCCCGCGGCCAGGGCCGGGCGGATGCGGGCCAGGCCCCGGCGGCCCCGCGGCGTCAGCACGCTCACGAGCACCATGACGACCAAGCCCGCCGCGAAGGAGCACAGCGCGGCGAGGACGGGGTCGCCCGTCAGGTGGGCGAGGCGGGAGTTGATGCGGCCCTGCAGCGGCATCACGGAGCCGGCGGCCACCGCGAGCGCGAACAGCAGGGCGGTCGCCCGCGGGGAAGGGGCGTCCGGGCGGGCGGCGACGTCGGCCGGGCGGGGGCGGGCGGGTCCGCGCTCGGCGGACGGGGCAGAGGATTCGGGTGGCATCCCCCCGTTGTACACTTCTAGGCGGCCAGGCGCGCCTCGAGCCCGGCGCGCACCGCGGGCCACTCCT
This sequence comes from Micrococcus sp. GbtcB5, assembly GCF_019091605.1. Classification (NCBI taxonomy): domain Bacteria; kingdom Bacillati; phylum Actinomycetota; class Actinomycetes; order Micrococcales; family Micrococcaceae; genus Micrococcus; species Micrococcus sp. GbtcB5. Next base: position 36,822 of record NZ_JAGXJK010000020.1, on the reverse strand, counting down.
CGCGCACCACGCTGAAGTAGTCGACGTCGGCGATCGTGCCGTCCGCCGCCGGGCGGAAGCGGCGCAGAGTGCCCTCGAACGTCGCGCCCAGGCGGGCGATGGCGGCGTGTGAACGGGCGTTGCGGTGGTCGCAGCGCAGGGCCACCCGCTCCAGCGCCCATTCCTCGAACGCGTGCCCGAACAGCAGCAGCTTGCAGCCGGGGTTCACGGAGGTGCCCCACACCCGACGGGCGTAGACCGTGTGTCCCACCTCCACCCGCAGCCCGGGCACCAGGTCGTAGAGGCTCGTGCGCCCCACCAGCTCCCCGCCCTGCTCGACGGCGAAGGCGACGGTGCCCTCCTGCTCGATCAGCTCGGCGAGGTGCGCGGACATGGCCGCGCCGTCCACCGGCAGGGGCGCACTGTTCCCCGCCCACATGGCCGCGTCGACGAGCTCGCGCAGGGCGGGGCCGTCGTCGGGGGTGAGGGGGCGCAGGGTGAGGTCCCCGCGGGTGAGGACGATCTCGTGCTTCATGCACCCATCCTGTCAGCGGACTCGAGGCGTCCCCCACCCCGGAGGACTTCCGACTCGAGACCATGACCCTCGCGGAGCTGGAGGAGGGCCAGGTGCTCGTCGCCAACACCGTCATGTCCGTGGACCCGTGCATGCGTGGCCACATGAACGACGTCGCGTCCGACATGGCCCCGATCGAGGTGGGCGCCCCCTCGACGGCGGCGGGGTCGGCACCCTGACCGAATCCCGCGCCTCGGACATCGCTGTGGGCGCCTCCGTGCCTGACCTCGCCTGCCTCGGCGTGGTGGACCCGCGCACGGAGGCGGCCCCGGACGGCCTCGACGTCTACTTCGACAAGGTGGGCGGCGACCAAGACCCTCACGCTGCAGGGCTTTCTCCTCCCGCAACATCTGGACCCAGCTGGCGAGTGCTGTGAGAAAGCCCGAGAAGGCCATCGGCCAGCTCAAGGACGGCCCCTTGCAGTATGACGAGACCGAGCGCCCCGACGCTCCCCCGCCGCCGATGCGGGCGAAACCCTGCGAGCCCAGCAGGACGTCACACTGATGCTCAGCGCCGCGGAGTGACGAGCCCTTGCCCGCACGCCTCGGGCCTTACCAGTCCCGAAAAACATCCCCGTCGCATCTGTGGGCTTCGCAAAGGAACAAGGAAAGGGCCTGCACCTCAGTCACGTTTGCCCCCCCCTGGGAGCTCATTGGGGGACAGTGAGGGAGGACGCTATGCATTCGGCTCTCCCCTCTAGGTTCTATGTCCTAGAAGTGCCCTTCGAGTGACCAGGGGTGCTCGCACGCCGCCTCCTGCTGGAACCGCCAGGGATCAGGGCGCCCTGCCATGGTGAGCAGAGCTGAGCTTCAGCTCCCCTTGCCTTCCCGAAAGGCCTCTGCATTACGCAGCACCAGGTCCCCCAGGAGACCAAGCCCCAGGAAGAAGACAAGTGCCGTAAGACGATGGGACTGATCGCGTTGGTCCCCGGCGATCTTGCCTTGGATACTCAAGAGATCATTCGTGTACCAGCCGTTCAATACGGCCTGCTGAGGCGCGCTGTTCGCATCACTCGCCTGAAAGGAATACTTGATCTCGGTAGCGCTCAAGTCCTTCGACCAGTCCCCCGCGGCCCCGCTTGGAACAGTCGCGATGAAGGATAGAAAGAATCCGATGAGCATAGCCAAGGCCCACCAGAAACGAGCGACCGGCCAATTCACCCGCAACTTCCCCCCGCGGGGCTTCTTCACCTTTCCCTTCTTCGACGCAGACCCGGGGGCTCCCCCGGGCTGGAAGCCGTGCCCCCACTGATGAGGGGCAGTTGCAGGCTCCGCCGAGGTGTCGGAAGATCCCTCTGGGACAGACGCGGACTGAGTCATAGTGGTCCATTCTCGAAGAAGAAACGGGAAGCGATGAACGCGTAAGGAACTCTAAACGAGAAAGGGGCACTCCAGCCCCCGATCCCACTCCCTTGAGGCCGAGGCGACCAGCCGGCTCAGAGCGTGGCGGACCGGCGGGCGGAAGCCCTCATGGCCGCGACCCGCTGCGCCACGGGGGCCGCCAGGGCGCCCGGCTGCAGGGCCGGGGCGAGGTCGGCGGCCACCTCTCGGGCGACTCCCTCGAGGGCGGAGGCGTCCTGGGCGACCCAGGCGCGCAGCGTCAGGTGCTCCCGCATCCACGCCGTGAGCGTCTCCTCGGACTCCGGAGTGAGGGCGAAGCCCGCCCCTGCCGCGCCCGGGCTGGTGCGCTCCACGTCCAGGGCGACCACGTCCCTGAGCAGCGCGGCCATGCCCTGGCGCAGCGGGGAGGCGCCGGTGCGGCCGGACTGGAAGGCGGCGCGGACGTCGCGGCACTGCAGGCTCTCGTCGGCCACGTCGACGGCGAGGACGTCACCGGCGGCGGGGGTGAGGCCCAGGGCGGCACGGGCTGACTCCTCGGCCACCACGGCCACGATGCCGGGCACTGCGGGGGCGGCGGTGAGGAACTCGGCGTACCGCATGCCCGGAGTGGCGGCGAGCACAGCGGTGGCCTCGGCGGTCAGGGACTGGGTGTCGACGGCGGTGATGGTCATGGATCCAGGGTGAATCGCGATTCACTGAGACGGGGAGCGATGTCCATATTCTGAGATTTGCAGCCACATGGTGAGACTCGCGCCTGCCCCGATGTGCAGTACGCTGGCCCCATGCAGATGCGCGCGCAGCAGTGGTGGACCGCCTGAGGGCGGCCCCGGTCATGCGCATCTGACACGACGAGCCGCTCGCCTGCCGGGCGGCTCGGTCATGAGCGGCTCCGGCGGGCCCCATCCCAGGAGGACCCCCGATGACCCACCGCAACCCCGAGGACAACGCCCTGAGAGGCGCCGCCGAACCCCGCACCCTCGCTGAGGCCTGCGACCTTGTCACCACCCCGGACCTGGACGTCTCCGCGGACGGCATGTTCGGCCAGTACGGCGGCGCCCACCTGCCCCCGCAGCTGGCCGGCCCCATGGCCGAGGTCGCCCGCGCGTACGCCGAGGCGCGCCAGGACCCCGAGTTCTACGCCGAATACCGACGCCTGCTGCGCGACGCCGTCGGGCGCCCGTCCCCCCTGACCCCGCTGGACCGCCTCTCCGACGAGCTCGGCGGCGCACGGATCGTGCTCAAGCGCGAGGACCTGAACCACACCGGCGCCCACAAGATCAACCACACGATCGGCGAGGCGCTACTCGCCAAGCGCATGGGCAAGCGCAGCCTGATCGCGGAGACCGGCGCCGGCCAGCACGGCGTGGCCCTGGCGACGGCGGCCGCGATGGTCGGCCTCGACTGCGAGATCCACATGGGCGCGATCGACGTGGCCAAGCAGCACCCCAACGTGGTGCGCATGCGCCTGCTCGGCACGAAGGTGGTCTCGGTGGAGCGCGAGGGCCGCTCCCTGAAGGAGGCCGTGGACTCGGCGTTCGAGGTGTACGCGGCGGACCCGGAGAAGTACCTCTTCGCGATCGGCTCCGTGGTGGGCCCGCACCCGTTCCCCACGATGATCCGCGACTTCCAGTCCGTGGTCGGCCGCGAGGCCCGCGCCCAGTTCCAGGAGCGGTTCGGGGCGCTGCCGAGCGCCGTCGTCGCCGCGGTGGGCGGCGGCTCCAACGCGATCGGCGCGTTCACCGCGTTCCTCGACGACGCCGACGTCGCGCTCGTGGGCGTGGAGCCCGGCGGCCGCTCCGCGACCAAGGGCGAGCACGCGATGACCATGACCCAGGGCCGCGACGGCGTCCTCCACGGCATGGCCACCCTCGTCCTCGCCGACGACGACGGCACCCCAGACCCCGTGCACTCGATCGCCTCGGGCCTGGACTACCCGGGCGTCGGCCCACAGCACGCCCACTTCGCGAGCGTCGGCCGTGTCCGGTACGTGGCCGAGGACGACGCGGCCGTGCTCGACGCGTTCCAGCGACTCACGAGGCTCGAGGGCGTCATCCCCGCGCTCGAGTCCGCGCACGCCGTGGCGCACGCGATCCGCCTCGCCCCGCAGATGGGCCGGGACGAGCGGATCCTCGTCAACCTCTCCGGCCGCGGGGACAAGGACGTGGACTACGTGGCGGAGAAGCTCGGGCTCACGGGCGAGGCGGCCGAGGTCGTGCGGTGAGCTGAGGCGGCGGCCCGGCGTCGCCCCCGGTCAGCGCGTAGCCTGGCTGCCGTGATGACCCTGATGTGGGGCGCAGTCGCCGCGTCCTCCCTGCTCGTGGGCGCCGTCCTGGCGACCCTGCGCCGCTGGCACATGGGCACGATCGGACTCGTGCTCGCCTTCGGCGCCGGCGCCCTGATCGCGTCCGTGTCCTTCGAGCTCGCGGAGGCGGGCGTGCAGGCGGCCGGACCTGCCGCCGTCGGCATCGGGCTGACGCTCGGCGCGGCCGCCTACTTCCTCGGCGACCGTGCGGTGGAGCGCTCCGCCGCGAGGTCCGGCGGCTCGTCCTCGGGCGCGGCGCTGACCGTGGGCGCGCTGCTGGACGGCATCCCGGAACAGCTCGTGCTGGGCATCGGGCTGGTCGCGGGCGAGGGCGTGTCCCTCGCGCTGCTCGTGGCGATCTTCATGTCCAACCTGCCCGAGTCCATCGCCGCCACGGCCGACTCCCTCGACGGCGGCAAGACGCGCCGCCACCTGCTGATCCAGTGGTCGCTCGTGGCGGTGGTCTGCGCCCTGGCGACGTGGGGCGGCGGGCTGATCGCCGACGTCGCCTCCCCTGCCCTGACCGGCGGCATCCAGGGCTTCGCGGCCGGCGCCCTGCTGGTCATGCTGATCGACACGATGATCCCCGAGGCCCGAGAGAAGGGCGGGGAGAAGGCCGGGCTGCTCACCGTGGTCGGCTTCGCGCTCGGCGCGTTCCTGTCCCTGGTGGTGTGACCGCCCAGGGACAGGAACGCCCGGCTCCGGTCACGGGGTGGGCATGCCGCCGGTCACCGGGATGGTCGCGCCCACCACATAGGAGGACTCCGGCGAGGCCAGGAACACGTACGCCGGGGCGAGCTCGGTGGGCTGCCCGGCGCGGCCCAGCGGAGTGGACTGGCCGAACTCCGGCAGGGCCTCCGGCTTCTGGCCGCCGGAGGGCTGCAGCGGGGTCCAGATCGGACCGGGCGCCACGGCGTTCACGCGGATGCCCTTCGGGGCCAGCTGCTGGCCCAGGGCCTTCGTGAAGGTGTTGATGGCGGCCTTGGTGGAGGCGTAGTCCACGAGCTGCGGCGGGGCCATGTAGGTCACCACGGACGTGGTGTTGATGATCGTGGAACCCGGCTTCAGGTGCGGCAGGGCGGCCTTGACCAGGCGGAACTGGGCCAGGATGTTGACGTCGAAGGTGGCCTCGAGCTGCTCGTCGTCGATGTCCTCGATCGAGTCCTGCGCCACCTGCTTGCCGGCGTTGTTCACCAGCACGTCCAGCCCGCCGAGCTTCTCGACCGCCTGGGCCACGAGGTCGGCGCAGAACGTCTTGTCGCGGAGGTCGCCGGGGATCCCGGCGGCGGTGCGCCCCTCCGCCTGCAGGACCTCGAGGACGTGCTGGGCGTCCTTCTCCTCCTCGGGCAGGTAGGTGATCACGACGTCGGCGCCCTCGCGCGCGAACGCGATCGCGGTGGCCGCGCCGATGCCGGAGTCGCCGCCGGTGATGAGCGCCTTGCGGCCCTCGAGACGGCCGGTGCCGCGGTAGGACTTCTCACCCAGGTCGGCCTTCGGCGTCATCTCCGCGTCCAGGCCGGTGCCGGGCAACGACTGCTCCGGCGGGCTGATCACGGGGTAGCGCTTCGTGGGGTCCTGCAGGGTGAGCTGGTCGGTGGTGGTGGTGTTCGCGTCGTCGTGCGCCACGGGGTGCTCCTCATGGTCTCGGGGCGGCGCGCGGTCTGCGCGCCGTTCTCCGAGCGTAGGGAGCAGCCCCCCGGCAGAGCCACGGCTGACCGCCGGGTCACCGGACGTGCCCCACCCGCTCCCCTGGACGACGAGCCCTGCGATATGGCCCCTAAACCGGGCGGGTAGGGGCCATATCGCAGGGCTCGTCGCGGGGGGCGGGTGTCGCGGGGCGTCGGGGCCGGGGCCGGGCGTCACAGCCCGCCGTGCACGAACTCCCCTCCCACGGCGGTGGCGACGACGTCGATCGCCGCGATCTGATCGCTCGGCACCGCGCGCGGGTCCTCGCTGAGCACCGTGAAGTCCGCGAGCTGGCCCGCGACGAGCCGTCCCTTGCGGCCGCCCCAGCCGGTCGCCTCCGCGGAGCCGACCGTGTAGGCGTGCAGGGCCTCGGCCACCGTGAGCCGCTCCGCGTCCGGGCCGTACTGCTCGCCGGTCTCGGTGCGGCGCAGCACGAAGTCCTGGATGACCTCCAGCGGGCGGCCGCCGGCCACGGGACGGTCCGAGCTGCCGGGCAGCACCAGGCCCGCGCGCAGCAGCCGCCCGGCCGGGTACGAGAGCGCGGCCCGCTCCGGCCCGATCCGCTCCCGCACCGACCCGCCGAACGCGCTGATGAAGTTCGGCTGGGTGGCCATCACGACCTCCAGCTCGGCCATGCGGGCCACCTGATCGTCGCGGACCACCCCGCCGTGCTCCACGCGGTGCGGCATCACGGGCCGCCCGAACCGGCCCCGCGCCTCGGCGATCACGTCGAGGGCGAAGTCCAGGGCGGCGTCGCCGATCGCGTGCAGGGCCAGCGCCCAGCCGGCGGCCGCCGCACCGAGGCACGCTCGGCGCATCTCCCCCGCGTCCTGCTGTAGGTAGCCGCGGCCGTGGCCGTGGCCGCAGTAGTCCTCGGTCATCGCGGCGGTCTGTCCGAGCATCGACCCGTCCGTGAACACCTTCGCCGGCCCGATCTGCAGCCACTCGTCGCCCACGCCCGTGCGCACGCCGGCGTCGAGGGTGAGGTGCGTGCCGTCGTCGGGATGGCCGTCCACCGGGCGCAGCGCGTCCAGGGTGACCATCGTCTGGAAGCGGGTGCACAGCAGCCCCGCGTCCCGGGCGCGCTGATACGCGCCGAACTCGAGCGGGCTGTGCCCGATCCACCCGCCGGCCACCCCCGCATCCGTCACCGAGGTGATGCCCTCGGCCGCGTACTCCTGCGAGGCCCGCGCCAGGCACGCGCCGATGTGCTCGTGGGACTCCGGCTGCAGCAGCCGGGTCACCAGGCTCATGGCGGTCTCCTCCAACAGACCGGTGGGCCGGCCGGCGGCATCCGTGAGGATCCGTCCGCCCTCGGGCTGCTGCAGCACCTGCTCCCCCACGCCGGCCAGGACCAGCACCGCCCCGGAAACCGTGACGGCGTGGCCCGTGTTGTGGCGGATGAGCACGGGGCGCCCTGAGGCGGCGGCGTCGAGGCTGTCCCGGTCCGGCTGCGGGCCGGTGAGGTGGCCGGGGTCGAAGCCGGTGCACGTCACCCAGGCGCCGGGGCCGAGCTCGGCGGCGCGGGCGCGGACCCGGCGGTGGACCTCCTCCGCGGTGCGCGCACCCTCGAGGTCCACGTCCAGGCGCGACTGGCCGAACCACACGCTGTGCGCGTGCGCGTCGTTGAACCCGGCCAGGACGGTGCGCCCCCGCGCGTCGAGGCGCTCGCGCGCTGCGAGGCCGTCCAGCTCCTCGTCCACCCCGACGACGGCGCCCCGCCACACCCCCAGCCGCGAGGCCGACGGGCGGGCGGGGTCGCCGGTGATGAGGCGGGCGTTCTCCACGATCAGGTCGAGCTGCATGGGGCGGGGCCTCCTGGGACGGGGCGGGCGGGCGAGGCGCGGGTGGGCGGCCTCGTCCGCGAGCGTAGCCGGGACGCGGGTCAGGGTGAGGTCTCGGCGGCGCTCACTTTCAGGGCCGAATACGACTCTCCCGGGCCCCAGAGCCCCCGGGAGAGTCGTATTCGGCCCACAAAGTGCGGAGGGCGCGGGTCAGGCGGTCGGCCCGCCGCCCGCGGCGGTCATCGCGCGTTCCAGGTCGGCCAGCAGCTCGGCGGTGGGCTCCACGCCCACGGACAGACGCACGAAACCGTCCGGGACGTCGTCGCCCCAGCGGGCGCGGCGCTCGGCCGCCGTGTGCGTGCCGCCGAAGCTGGTCTGCGGCACCACGTACTGCGCCGCGGCGATGAACCGCTCGGCCGCCGCCGCGTCCGCGAACCGCAGCCCGACGAGGCCGCCCGCCGCCGTCATCTGACGCGCCACGACCTCCGCGTCCGGGTGGTCCGCCAGCCCCGGGTAGACCACGGCGCGCACCGCCGGGTGGCCCGCGGCCAGCTCCGCGACCGCCTGCGCCGAGGCGCACATCCGGGCGAAGCGGACCTCGAGGGTCTCGAGACCGCGGTGGATGAGCCAGGCCTCGTGGGTGCCCAGGATCCCGCCGGCCAGGGTCCGCCAGCCGCGCACCCGCGCCATCACCTGCGGGTCCCGGCTGGCCACGTGCCCGCCGAGGGCGTCCGTGTGCCCGTTGACGGCCTTCGTGTCCGAGGCCACGACCACGTCCGCCCCCAGCTCCAGCGGGCGCTGCCCCAGGGGGGTCAGCAGCGTGTTGTCCACCACCACGAGGGCCCCCGCGCCGTCCCGGCGGCCGTTCGCGTGGGCGCGGGCGGCGACGTCCGCCAGGTCCGCCACGCGCAGCCCCGGGTTGGAGGGGGTCTCCACGAGCACCAGGTCGTAGCCGCTCAGGTCCGCATGGGCGAGCCCCTGGGTGGCGACCAGGTCCACGTGCACGCCTCGGGGCGTGAGGTGCTCGGCGGCGAGGGCGCGGGTGGGCCCGTAGCCGTCCGCGGGCAGGAGGGCGCGGTCCCCCGGGTGCAGCAGGGGCAGCAGGACGGCGGCGATCGCGGCCATGCCGGAGGGGACCACGGCGACGTCGGCGTCCTCCAGCGCGCCCAGGGCGGCCTCGAGCGCGGACCAGGTGGGCGTGGCCCAGCGCGCGTACTGGAAAGGCACGTCCGCGCCGGGGGCGGTGGGGGCGCCGTCCGGGTCCGCGCCGGGCAGGTGGAACGCGCTCGCGTGGACCAGCGGCGGGGAGATGGACTCCCCCGGGGCCATCCCGTGGGCGCGGTGGTGCAGGACGGTGCCGAAGGCGGGCGGCGGCGGGGCGGCGGACATGGCCCCGAGCGTAGTCCCGACCCCGGACGCGGCAGCGCGCCCCCTCCCTAGACTGGCGGACATGACCTCCGGCCCTCCCTCCCCCGCCCTGCCCGCCGGGCCCGCCGCCCACCTGCGCGGCGAGCACCTGACCGTCTCGCTCGGCGGGCACCGCGTGCTCACGGACGCCACGGTGCGGATCAACGCCGGCTCGCGGCTCGGGATCGTGGGTGAGAACGGGCGCGGCAAGACCACGCTGCTCCACGTGCTCACGGGCCGGATCACGCCCGACGTCGGCCGCGTGACGCGGGCGGGCACGCTCGCGTTCGTCCCGCAGGCGCTGCGGGCGCGGGCCGACGGGCGCTCCCGCACGGTGGGCGACCTGGTCCGCGACGCCCTCACGGGCCCGCACGCCGCACTCGAGGCCCTGGACGCCGCCGCGGCCGCCCTGGCCGAGGCCCCCGACGACGCCGGCGCCGGACACCGGTACTCCACCGCGCTGGAGCGGGCCCACCTCTACGACGCCTGGGACGCCGGCCGGCGCGTGGACATGGACCTCGAGGGGCTGTACGCGTGCACGGACCGCGAGCGCCCCCTCACATCGCTCTCGGTCGGCCAGCGCCACCGGGTGCGCCTGGCCGTCACCCTCGGCTCCCGGCCGGACCTGCTGCTGCTGGACGAGCCGACCAACCACCTGGACGACGTCGCCCTGGACTTCCTCACCCGCCGGCTGGTGGAGCACCCGGGCGGGGTCGCCGTCGTCAGCCACGACCGCGCCCTGCTGCGCGCCGTGTGCACCGACATCGTGGACCTGGATCCCAGCCAGGACGGGCGGCCGCGGCGGTACTCCGGCGGGTACGCCGGCTGGGCGAAGGGGCGCCGCCGCGCCCGGGCCGCCTGGGAGCAGGAGTACGCCGAGCAGAACGCCGAGCGCGAGCGGCTGGAGCTGGCCGTGGAGGACGCGCGGGAGCAGATGCAGGGCTCGTGGCGGCCCCCGAAGGGCACCGGCAAGCACCAGCGCTCGAGCCGGTCGGCGGGGATCGTGCAGATGTTCAACCGGCGCTTCGACGAGCTGGAGGCGCACCGGATCACCGTGCCCGAGCCGCCCCTGCGCCTGGACTGGCCGTTCGCGGACATGCCCGACGGCGACCCGCGGGACGGCGCGGACGCGGCGGCGGGCACGGCGGGCGGGCCGGGCACGGCGGGCGACGACGTCCTGCTCACCGCGGACGCCGTGCGCGTGGCCGGGCGGCTCGAGCAGCCGATGGGCGCGGCCCTCGTGCCGGGCGGCCGCGTGCTGGTGACGGGCCCGAACGGGGCCGGGAAGTCCACGCTGCTGCGCGTGCTCGCCGGGGACCTGGAGCCCACGAGCGGCTTGGTGACCGTGGGCGCCGACGTGCGCGTGCGCCTCGTGGCGCAGGAGACCCCCGCGTGGGACGAGGAGCGCACCGCCGCCGCCGTGTTCGAGGAGCACGTGCGCCGCGTCGGCGCGGACGAGGCCGGCGTCGACGACCTGGGCCGTCCCCTGCCGGCCCCCACGCTGCCCTCGCTCGGGCTGCTCACCGCCGAGGCCGCGGACACCCCGGTCGGACGCCTGTCCCAGGGGCAGCAGGCCCGTCTGCACCTGGCGATGGTGCTCATCGAGCGCCCCCACGTGCTGCTGCTGGACGAGCCGACGAACCACCTCTCCCCCGCGCTCGTGGACGAGATGACCGAGGCCCTGCAGGTCACGGAGCAGGCCGTCGTCGTGGTGACCCACGACCGGCAGATGCTCGCCGACCTCGCCGACTGGCCGCGCGTCGAGCTGCGGACCGACGCCGCGGCGGTGTGAGGCGGGCGGGGCCCCTGGCCACAGGCCCGGCCCGGCGGTCCGCCCTCAGAGGTGCGCCCGGCACAGCCGCCGCAGCGCCACGCGGGCCGGCAGTCGGTAGGCCAGGGCGACGACGGCGGGCCCGTGGACCGTCAGCCCCGCCCGGGTGCCGCGGGGGGTGGCGGTGAGGTCGTGCGTCATGGAGACCGCCGTCCCGGCCACCCGCACCGTCCACCGCCAGGTGCGGGCGTCGTCGTCGACCTCCTCGACCACGAACGGGACGCGCAGCCCCAGGGGCGCGTGGACCACGCCGCGAAGCCCGGCCCGCAGCCGGCGCCGTGGCGCCTCCACGGCGCGGATCTGCGGAGCCCACCGCGGCCACAGGCGCAGGTCGGCGTAGCGGGCCCAGGCCACGTCCACGGCGGCGGGCCCGGTCGTCGTCACGCGGCGGAACTGTCGGGGGCGGCGCGCGCGCCTCGCGCCGGCGGGGGTGCGGGTCCAGGGGGTCCGGATCATGGTGCCGAGCGTAGGGTCCGGACCGCCGGCCGGGACACGCCCGCCGGCCCGAGCGGCTCGGCCAGTGCACCGGGGGCGGCGTCGCGCTCCGGCAGGATGGGCGCATGACCCTCCCCACCCCCTCCGGCCGCTGGACGACGACGGCGCGGCCTGCCTTCGCCGTCGCCGCGGCCCTGTCCCTGGGCGGCAACCTGCTCTCACTGTGGATCGGCTCGTGGAAGTCCTCGGACCTGCCGGCCGACGCGGGCTACGCGGGCGTGCTCGAGGGCGGCTGGGAGCACATGCTCAACCAGCCCACGTACTTCACGTTCCTCTCGAACTTCCTGGTGGGGCTGACGTCCCTGCTGCTGGCGCTGCGCCTGCACCGGCCGGGCACGCTGTTCCGGGTGCTGCGGGTGACGGGGGTGGTGTGCATCGTGATCACGGGCGTGGTGTTCAACGTGCTGCTGCGGGACGCCGACCCGATGACCGCCGTCGAGCGGTTCAACGACACCCTGCAGCACATCGTCACGCCGATCCTCACCCCGGTGCTGTGGGCGGTCTTCGGGCCGCGGCGGCAGATCGCGTGGCGGGTGGTGTGGTTGTCCACGCTCATCCCGCTCGCCTGGCTGGCGTTCACGCTGCTGCGCGGGCCGTGGCTGGACTGGTACCCGTACACGATCCTGGACGTCCCGCGGCTGGGCTACGACGGCGTCGCCGTCTACGTGGTGGCGATCCTCGTGTTCTTCGTGGCGGTCGCCGCCCTGCTGCGGGTGGCCGACGGCCTGCTGGCGCGGGCCGGCGTCGGGGTGGGGGCGGGCGCCGAGGCGGAGGCCCGGGTGGAGGCCCGTCCCTCCCCCTGACCCCGCCTCAGTCCGACGCCGCGCGGCCCACCTGCACCGCCCACGCGCGGACGAGCGCCTCGGCGACCTCCTGCTGGTCCAGGTGCACGTTGTGGCCGGCGGCGTCGAGCGCCGCGTAGGTGGCGCGCGGGTAATGCTCCAGGAGCGCGGCCTGGTCCCGGTAGCCGACGAGGTGGTCCTCCCGGCCGGTGAGGATCAGGGCGGGCCCCTCGAACGGCGGCGCGGCCTCCTCCGGCACGGCGTCCAGGACGTAGCGCGCGGACAGGCGCTTCAGCGCCTCCTCGTCCACGGCGCGGACGCCCGGCAGCGCGTGCTCGCGGAACCGCTCCCACGTGTCCCGCGTCAGCCGCGGGGACATCTCGAGGAACGGGGCGGCGTCGTCGGGGTCGAGGGTAGACATGAAGGCGTCGTCGCGCTCGCGCACCACCAGGTCGGTGCGGGTGCGCCGGTCCTCGTCCGGGTCGACGACGGGCGCGAGCGGCCCCAGCCCCAACACCTGCGCGCCGAACTCGGCCGCCACGTGCCGGGCGAGCAGGCCGCCGAGGGAGTTGCCGAGCACCGCGAACGGCCGCTCGCCGACCTCCGCGCGGATCCAGTCCACGAGCCAGGCGGCGAGCTCGGGGAGGCCGCCGTCGTCCTGGAGGGCCGAGGTCCGGCCGAAGCCCGGCAGGTCCACGTAGATCCGCTCGACCTCCCCGGCCTCGGCGAGGGCGTCGTCGAGCGGCAGCAGCAGCCGGTGGTCCACGCTGTTGCCGTGCACCGCGATCAGCGGGACGCCGGAGCCGCGGCGGACGACGTGGGGGTTCTCGGGGGTGTGCTCGGATGTGTGCTCGGTCATGGGTCCGAGCGTAGGGCTGAGCGCGCGGTGCCGCCCTCTCCCCGCCGCCCTCTCCTCGCCGCCCTCTCCCCGCTGCCCCCTCCCCACCGCTTTGCGGGCCGAATGCGACGCTCCCGTGCCCGATTCAGGGGCTCATCCGTCGGATTCGGCCCACAAAGTGCTCGGCCGGGCCGCCCGGTGCCGGCCGGTCACCAGAGCAGCTGGTCCCCGCGGATCTGCGTCTGGAGTCCGTCGATGCGCCCGAGCACGGAGACCTGCAGCAGGGCCGGCCAGGCGTGCACCACGAGCCCCAGGGCCACCGCGACCACGCCCCAGACCGGATGCCCGACGGCCGCCAGCGCCACGCCCGCCACCGCGTGCAGACCCGCGGAGGCGGCGTGGCTGACGAGGGAGCCCACGGCGGCGGTGCGGATGCGCCGCAGGTCGGCCCGGCCGGTGATGCGGCGGCTGATGGCCGCGTTCCAGCCGACGGCGCCCAGCTGCCGGGAGAGCCAGTCGGTGCGGACCCGGCGGGCGAGATCGCGCCAGCGCGTGTCCCGCCTCCACGGCCGGTCCACGAGCTGCCGCGAGGGCTCCCCGTAGAACGGGCCGAACCCGAAGGTCCCCACCGTGAGCACGCCGACGAACAGCCCCGGCGCCGTCGGCGCCATCAGCACGAAGGCGGACATCAGGGCGGCGACGGTGAGGGCCAGACCGGCGAGCGAGCGGGGAGTCATCACCGCGGACGCTAGCGCACCGGGCCCGCACCCCGGGCGATCCCCTCGAGCCGCCGCACGTGCGCGGCCCACCGCTCGGCGTCCCAGCCGGGCAGGTTGTCCCCGGGGCCGCGCAGGCCGGCCTGCCCGTCGATCCCCTCGCGCAGGATGTCGGCGTGGCCGGCATGGCGGGCCGCGTCGAGGGCCACGTGGGAGAGGATCTGCGCCAGAGTCACCTCGGCCAGGTGCGCGGGCCACCAGGGGACCCGCCCCCGCGCGTCGAGGACGAGGGCCTCGATGGTCGCGTCCGCGTGCGCGAAGCATCGCCGCGCGTAGTCGAGGACGTCCTCGAGGGTCTCGTCCTCGGCGGCGAACAGGTCCGCGCCGTCCTCCTCGCCCACCCCCGGCGCGTCCCAGGGCAGGGGGATGCCGGCGGGGCGGCCGAAGACCTCGCCGAAGTACTCGAGCTCGCACGTGGCCGCGTGCTTGAGCAGGCCCAGCAGGTTGGTGCCGGTGGGGGTGCGGGGCAGGCGGACCTCCCGCTCGGGCAGGCCGTCCAGCTTCGCGAAGAGGGCGTCGCGCTGCCGGCGCAGCCCCTGATGGAGGATCTCCTTGTGGTCCATGGGGTGAGCCTGCCGGGATTCAGGCCGCGCGGACGGCCCTGGCCCGTGGCCCGACGTCGTCGCGGACGTCCGGCGCCCCGGGCCGCCGTCGTCGGTCCTCAGCCCTCCCGGCGCGGGACCACGGTGATGGCCCGGGTGTCCGGGGCGGTGTCGGCGACGTGCTCCATGGCGCGGTCGAGGTCGCCGGTCTGCTGGTACGCCGCGTGGATCTGTTCCCACAGGCGGGCGTTGCGGACGCCGATCGCGTGCGGATCCAGCACGGGTTCCTGGCCGGCTCGGCGCTGACGGTCGTAGTCCTTGAGCAGCCGGATGGCCACGGGGCTCAGCAGGATGAGCGCCACGATGTTCACCCACGTGTAGAGGCCGACGCCGAAGTCCGCGAGGGACCACACGAACGCGGAGGCCTGCACGGACCCGAACACCATGGAGCCGGCCAGCAGCAGCCGGGCGATCGCGATGACCGCGCGCTGCGCCGTCTTGTTGGGGATGAGGTAGGCGACGTTCGTCTCCGCGTAGAACGCGAAGGAGAGCAGGGTGGTGAAGGAGAACAGGAAGACGGCGATCGCCACGAAGGACGGTCCGAAGGCGGGCAGTGCCTCGTCGATGGCGATCTGGACCCATGCCGGGCCCTCCTCGACGCCGGGCACGTGCTCCGCGAGGAGGCTCTCCTCGTCCGGGCCCAGCACGTTGAAGCTGTTCGTGGCGAGGATCATCAGGCCGGTCATGGTGCAGACGAACAGGGTGTCCACGTAGGCGGAGAACGCCTGGGCCAGGCCCTGCTTCACGGGGTGGGAGACGTGGGCGGCCGCCGAGGCCTGGGCGCCCGAACCGGTGCCGATCTCGGTGGAGTACACGGCACGGCGCACGCCCCACGCGACGGCGGCGCCGAGGATGCCGCCGTAGACCGAGTCCAGGCCCAGCGCGCTGGAGAAGATCAGCCCGAACATCGCGGGGACCTGCTGCCACATGAGTCCGACGACGAGCAGCCCCACCAGGATGTACGCGCCGGCCATGAACGGGACCACGAGGCCCACCGTGCGGCCCAGGCGGTGCATGCCGCCGAACACGATCACGCAGAACAGCACGGCCATCCCGAGACCCACCCACAGCGGATCCCAGCCCCACGCCTCGGTCGTGGCGGCGGTGACGGCGTTGGCCTGGATCTGCGGGCCGGTGAAGACCGTGGCGAACACGGTGGCCGCGGCGTAGGCGACCGCCAGCCACCGCCAGTTCCGGCCGAGCCCCTCAAGGATGTAGTACGCGGGCCCGCCGCGGTACTCGCCGCGGACCTTGTGCTTGTAGAGCTGTGCGAGCGAGCTCTCCACGAGCGCCACGGGGGCGCCGAGGATCGCCGTCACCCACATCCAGAACAGCGCGCCCGGGCCGCCCAGGTAGATCGCGGCCGCGACGCCCGCGATGTTGCCGACGCCGATGCGCCCGCCCAGGGCCATGGCGAACGACTGGAACGAGCTGATCCCCGCCGACGACGATCCTCCCCTGGCCAGCTGACCCACCATGTCCTTGAGCAGCCGCACCTGGGGAGCCGCCATGCGGATCGTGAAGTACAGGCCCAGGGCGAGGAGCCCGACGACCATGGGCAGGCTCCACATGATCGAGTTGGCGGCGGTGACGAACTGCTCCATGGTCACTTCCCAGGTCGCGGACAGGATCCGTGCACTCCATCACATTCGGGCCACCCCGCGCACCCCTGAGCCCCCCCGGGGGTCTGCGCGGGACCGACAGGGTCGGCCGGCCAGACACGCCGTGCCGTCCCCGCACCGGCTCACCCCTGCCCCGCTCCCGCCACCTCCCGCACCGTCGCCACCACCTCGACGTGCCCGGCCTCCGGGTCCGCGAGGATCTGGCGGAACTCCGGCGCGACGCCGGCGTCCTCCACGTCGAACGCGTCCATCAGTCCCAGCAGGTCCGGATGGGGCAGCGCGCCGCCGGGGACGTCGTCGAGGAGGTCGACCTCGCCCGCATCGGCGCGCACGTCCACGTACCGCTCCACGCGGCGTGGCAGCGTCCCGGTCACCACCTCGTGCCCGTCGACCCTGAGGCCCGCGGGAGCCGGGCCGCTCAGCGGGACGGCCAGGACGGTCTCCACGACGTCGGCGGCGCCCGGCACCGGACGCAGCGCCGTCCACAGCGGCCCGGCGGGTGCCGACCCCGCCTCCGCGAGTGCCTGGAACAGCGTCGCGAAGGCGGCGTTCGCGCGCTCGGTGGTCGACTCCTCACCGGCCTCGTCCAGGGCCACCCGCTGCACGACGCCGGCCCACGGCGTCGGCCCGACCGTGCGTTCCGCCACGGGGCCGGGACGGGCGGGGCCGCCGTCGTCGTCGGGATCCGGGGCCGCGTAGACACCGGCGGCCGCGAGCGCGAGCGCGCGGTCCTCGAGGTCGCGGCGGCGTCGCAGCTCGGCCGCGTGCGCCTCGAGCCGCGCCGACAGGGAGGCGGGGTCCGCGAGGACGGACCGGACGTCGTCGACCGTGAGGCCGGCCGCCCGCAGGACGCGGATCTGCGCGGCCGTCCGGATCTGGCCGGGCTCGTAGCGGCGGTAGCCGGAGTGGGCGTCGACGTCGGCGGGAGCGAGGAGGCCACGCTCGTCGTAGAAGCGCAGCGCCTTCACGCTCAGTCCGGTGGCGAGGGCGAACTCGCCGACGGTCATCAGGGGGCTCATGGGGCGGCCTTTCTCTCAGGTGATCCCAGCGTGGGCGTTCCCCCAAGGGGAGGGTCAAGCGTCGCCCAGCCTGCTCGAGACCGACGGCCTCAGACCTCCAGCAGCACCTTGATCTCGCGGCGCTCGTCCATGGCCCGATACGCCTCGGCGGCGTCGTCGAGCGGCATGCGCGCGGTGAACACGCGGCCGGGCTGGATCTCCCCGGACTGGATGCGCTCGATCAGCTCGGGCAGGAAACGGCGGACGGGGGCGGGGCCGCCCTCGAGGTGGATCTGCCGGCCGAAGAGGTCGGAGCCGTCGAGGGTCTGGTCGTGGGAGACGCCCACGAACCCGACGTACCCGCCGGGGCGCACCGAGGCCAGAGCTTGGTCCATGGAGCCCTGCGTGCCGACGGCCTCGCACACCCCGTGCGCGCCGTAGCCGCCGGTGAGCTCGCGCACCTGGGCGGCACCCTCCTCGCCGCGCTCGGCGATCACGACGTCGGCACCGAACTCCCGGGCGAGCGCGGCCCGATCCTCATGGCGGGAGAACACGATGACCTGCTCCGCGCCGAGGGTCTTGGCGGCCAGGACGGCACACAGGCCGACGGCGCCGTCGCCGACCACGGCGATGGTCTTGCCGGGGCCGGCCTGCGCGGCGACGGCGGCGTACCAGCCGGTGCCGAGCACATCCGAGGCGGCGAGGTAGTCGGCCAGGCGGTCCGGGTCCGAGGGCTCGCCCCCGGGCACCTTCACGAGGGAGCCGTCGGCGAGCTCGACGCGCATGTACTGCGCCTGACTGCCCGTGTACTCGCCGGCGTTGACGCAGCGGGACTGGTAGCCGGCCTGGCAGATCTCGCACGTGTTGTCCGAGAGCATGAAGGAGCCGATCACGAAGTCGCCGACCTCGAGGGTGGCGACGTCCTCGCCCTTCTCCACGATCGTGCCGACGTACTCGTGGCCCATGCGCCGGTTGTCGACGTCGTTGTGGCCGCGGTAGGGCCACAGGTCCGAGCCGCACACGCACGCGGCGGCCAGCTTCAGGACCACGTCCGTGGGCTGGGCGACGCGCGGAGTGTCCACCTCCTCCACGACGACGTCGCCCGGCGCACGCATGACGACCGCCTTCATCGTCGCGGGGATGGCAGGGGTGGCGGGGGTCTGTGCGGTCATGGTCTGTCCTCCGGTCTGGCCCGGCGGTCCGGGCGGCGGTGTGCGGGGACCAGTCTTGCGCCCCTGGGCCGTGGAGACGACACATCGACGTCGCAGGCGGGGCCGGTGGATGACCGCGCGCCAGCGACATCACCGCCGGGCAGAACCGCGGTGATGTCGCTGGCGTGAGGTCGGCCGACACACCCCGCTCGGCTCACAGCGAACGAGCGCCGCCGGGCGTTACACTGTGGTTCCCATCACATCCGACTCCCCTCGGAGGCCCGTCGTGACCCCCACCCTGTCCGCCCGCCTCGAGCGCACCGCCGCCGAGCATCCGCACTCCACCGCCCTGATCCTCGGCGAGAACCGCATGACGTATGCGGAGCTCCAGGACCAGTCCCAGCGCCTGGCCGGGCTCATGCGGCAGGAGGGCATCGGCCCCGGGGACCGCGTGGCGCTCATGGTGCCGAACATCCCGGCGTTCCCGGTGGTGTTCTTCGCGGCCCTGCAGCTGGGCGCCGTCGTCGTCCCGATGAACCCGCTGTTCAAGCGCCGCGAGATCGAGTACTACCTGGAGGACTCGGGCACGTCGATGCTGTGGTCCGTGCCGTCCGAGGAAGCCGTGGAGGGCGCCCGCGAGCGCGGTGTGCCGCTGCGCACCCTCGGCGAGGACGGCCTCGCCCCGCACCTCGCGGAGAGCCCCGGCCCGGTGACCGAGACCGTCGAGCGGGACCTCGAGGACGACGCCGTCATCCTCTACACCTCCGGCACCACCGGCCGCCCCAAGGGGGCCCAGCTGACCCACCGGAACATGGGCACCAACGCGGACACCGCGGCGGAGACGCTGATCCAGCTCCAGCACGGGGAGACCGTGCTCGGCTGCCTGCCGCTGTTCCACGTCTTCGGCCTCACGTGCGCGCTCATGGCGTCCGTGACGACGGGCGCCAGCCTGGCGTTGATCCCCCGCTTCGATCCCGCCGTGGCCGTGCAGACCGTCCGGGAGTGCGCGGTGGACGTGTTCATCGGCGTGCCCACCATGTACGGGGCGGTGCTGGCCGCGGCCAAGGACCGTCCGGAGGACCTGGCCAGCCTGCGCCTGGGCGTCTCCGGCGGATCCGCCCTGCCCGTGGAGCTGCTGCGCCGCTTCGAAGCCACCTTCAAGTGCGAGATCCTCGAGGGCTACGGCCTGTCCGAGACCTCCCCGGTGGCGTGCTTCAACCATCCGGGTGAGAAGCATCAGCCGGGCTCGATCGGACGCGCCGTCCGCGGGTGCGAACTGCAGCTGGTGACGCCGGACGGGGCCGTCGTGCCCGAGGGCGACGAGGAGACCCTGGGCGAGGTGTGGATCCGCGGCGAGAACGTGATGAAGGGCTACTGGGGCAAGCCGGAGGCCACCGCCCAGGCCATCACCGAGGACGGCTGGTTCCGCTCCGGCGACCTCGCCCGGCGCGACGCCGCGGGCAACTACTACATCGTGGACCGCACGAAGGACATGATCCTGCGCGGCGGGCTCAACGTGTACCCGCGCGAGATCGAGGAGGTGCTCTACGAGCACCCGGCCGTCGCGGAGGCCGCCGTGGTGGGGGTGCCCCACCCGGAGCTCGGCCAGGAGGTCGCCGCGCACGTGGTGCTCGCCCCCGGCGCGCACGCCACGGAGGAGGAGCTGATCCAGCACGTGAAGTCCCAGGTGGCCCCCTACAAGTACCCGCGCACCGTGAACGTGCGGGACGGGCTGCCCAAGACCGCCACGGGCAAGATCCTCAAGCGGGAATTGACGCCGGCGGAGTGATCTCGGGATGACCGCCCGGGCCCGCGTGTGGGCCGAGGTGCTGGCGGAGGCGTGAGGGGGGCGGCGATGGATTCGGGATGACCTGTCGATCGCGACATGATCTGACGGCAGACCCCAGGTCGTGTCGCGGCCGTCAGGTCGGTCGACCTCGGGCCACCACCCCCGCCGTCACAGCCGCGACAACCTCCCGTGGCGGCTCGGCCCCGGCCCAGTCCCCCGCGGCGCCACCCTCGAGGCTGGCGATCAACCCCTCGACGTCGGCGTGGTGCTCACCGCGTCCCGAGCGGCGGATCAGCGTCCAGGCGTCCCCCTCGAGCGTGAGTCGACACCCCGGGGCGAGCTCGCCGCGCAGCCGCGCCAGGGCCCGCCGTTTGAGGCCGTGCTCGTTGAGGAGCGCCGTCGTCGGAGACGCCACCCCGCGCCCGCACGCCCCGCACATCCGCGCTCAGCCGCGCTCGCGCGGGAACCGGCGGGCGAAGTCCGCGGCCACGTCCTTCATGAACGCGAACTCCACGCCGTCGTGCCCCTGGATGTGGTCGAACAGCCGCTCCAGCATGAGCAGGTTCTGGGGGCGTCCGGACACGTCCGGGTGGATCGTGATCGGGAAGACGGCGTAGTCCATCTCGCGGTGCACCCAGTCGAACTGGTCCTTCCACAGCTGCTCGATGTCCCGCGGGGAGACGAAGCCGTGGCTGTTGGGGCTGGACTTGATGAACATCATGGGAGGCAGGTCGTCCAGGTACCAGGACGCCGGGATCTCGATCAGGTCGGTCTCCTCGCCCCGGACGAGCGGCTTCATCCACGCGTGCGCGGACGCGGCCTCGTAGTCGATCTTCGTCCAGCTGTCCCCCACACGCACGTAGTACGGGGTGTGGTCGTCGTGCATGAGCGAGTGGTCGTAGAGGAAGCCGCGGTCCAGCAGGATCTCGTTGGTCACCGTGGAGAACTCCCACCACGGCGCCACGTAGCCCACGGGCTCGGTGCCCGAGCGGCGCTCGATCAGGTCCGTGCAGTAGTCCAGGATCTCGGTCTCCTGCTGCCGGGTCATGGCAATGGGGTTCTCGTGCGAGTACCCGTGCACGCCGATCTCGTGACCGGCGGCGACGACGGCGTCGAACTGCTCCGGGAACGTCTCGATCGAGTGCCCCGGCCAGAACCAGGAGACCGGCAGCTCGCGCCGCTGGAAGAGCTGCAGCAGACGCGGTACGCCCACCTCGCCGGCGAACAGACCGCGGGAGATGTCACCCGGGGAGTCCTCGCCGCCGTACGAGCCGAGCCAGCCGCCGACCGCGTCCACATCGATGCCGACGCTCACGTAGATCTTCTTCGCCATGGGGGTTCCTCCTCGGAATCGTGGGTGGGGTCAGCGCAGCCGTTCGAACTGCGCCCTGAACTCTGGGGGGTCGGGGTGGGAGGCGGCGACGGCGGCCGCCAGGATCCGGGCCTGGAAGGGGGTCAGCTCCCCGGCGGGCACGGCGCCGGCCGCGAGGATGTCCGCTCCGCCGCCGTCGCCGTAGACGCCCAGGACCGGCCCGGCGAGCGTGCGGGTGGCGAGCACCACCGGCACGCCGCGGTCCGCCAGCTCCGCCACCGCCTCGGCGTGCCCGGGGCCCGCGTTGCCCAGGCCGGTGCCGGCCAGCACCACGACGTCGGCGCCCCGGTCCGCCGCCCAGGTCAGCGCGGCGGGGTCGGCGCCGGGGTGGGCGGTCACGAGGTTCACGCGCACGCCGTCCAGTCCGGAGTCCGGGAGATCGAGGGTGCCGGGGCGATGCGGGCGGGCGTGCAGGTGGAACCCGTCCCCGTGCGTCGTGCCCACGAGCGTGCCGCCGGTGAACGGCTGGCTGGCCATCGTGTGCCCCTTGCGGGTGCCCCGTGCGGACAGCAGCGCGCCGTCGAAGGCGATGAGGACGCCGAGCCCGCGGGCGTCCGGTTGGGCGGCGGCGAGGACGGCCTGGCGCAGGTTGCGGGGGCCGTCGGTGTCCGGGTGGTCGGCGGCGCGCTGGGCGCCCGTGAACACCACGGGGGTGTCCGTCCCGTTCAGCAGGTCCGCGAGGAACGCGGTCTCCTCCATGGTGTCCGTGCCGTGCGTGACCACGACGCCGTCGATGCCGGGGTCCGCCGCGCGCTCACGTGCGGTGCGGGCGATCGTGGCCAGCTCCGGCAGTCCGAGCCGGTAGCTGCCGACGGTCATCACGTCCTCGCCGGTGATCTCGACGTCGGCGGTCGCGTCCATGCCCGCGAGGAGGGCCTCCGCGGCGTGTGCGGCCGTGGCGCCGGAGCCCTCGCCGGAGCGCGAGGCGATGGTGCCGCCGGTGGCGAGGACGTGGACGCGGGTCATCGGGAGGCTCCTGGGCTCATGCGTGCCAGCGTGACAAGGGCGGGAGAGGTGGGTCAACGGATGGGGGTCTCCACCCTGCGCAACGACGCTGGACAAGTCAGACACCGACACCTACCCTGCGGTCATGGGCATGTCAGAGAGCTTCGAGACATCCGTTCACGACTTCGCAAACACCTTCCTCGATTATCAAATCTACCTGGGGCATCTGGGTCAGACCCCGGAAGACGAGATCCTGATCTGCACCCCGGGGGAGGGCTGGTCGCTCGGGGCCCTGGAGGAACTCACTGAACACCTGCGGGATGACCAGCAGTGGTACACCGGCATAGAAGAGCAATACCGCAAGGGAGCAGGCGGCATCGGTGCGGACGGGCCGGTCACTCTCTCCGTAGCTCTCGGCGTCACAAAAATGGTCCCGAGTGTTGCCTGGTTATTAAAGCAACTGCGGAGAGAAAACCCACCCCTGGACGACCGCCTTTCGGCGCGGAGACGAGCTGAAGCTGCCGTTCTCCGCCGATATGCCACAGATCGTCGGAAAGACCTGAAGTTGCGGTCAGAGGCTGAGAGACTTGACCATTGGGAGTTCTCATTCAGAGCTATTGACGGCGACTCATACACGGTTGAAGTGTACGGGATTGAGGGCAAGACCTCAGCCGAGCGGATCAGGTGGGAGTCCAGCGCGCCGTAGGCCGTGACCTGACGCGCCCCACCCCATTTTTACCGGCTCATGTAAAGGGCCAGCTCGTCAGAGACTGCGAGCCCTCGCAGGTTGCAAATCGACGGGCCGCGGGGTCTCCCCCCGCGGCCCTTGGTGCATGTCACCAGGGCCTCACGCCAGCGGCCTGCACACCTCCGTCACGAGATCCTCAGGCGCGGCCTGGTCCGGCGTCACGAGATAGCGGTTGAATACCTTGGAGGCCAAGGACCCGTCCTGCCGGGCAGCCAGCCCCTCGGCCTCCATGCGCTGGACGATCAGGTCGTGTGCCTGCGAGATCTGCGTGTACGGGCCGATGACATGCGCCACCAGGCAGTCGCGCTCGGGAAGCTGGAGCACTACAAGCGGGCCCTCCGCCCGAGTCCCCGGCGCCACGGGGCAATAGACGGACAGGTCGACGTCGGCCTCGCGGTACTCGTCGTCGTGCTCGATGACGCCGCACGGGCCGACGGGCCTGATGCCTTGCTGCTGCAGGGCGGGCATGAGCCTCTCCCACAGGCGGCCCTCGTCGGAGTAAGACGGGACGGTGCCGCGCAGGGCGACGACGGTCATGGCAGGGACGGCGGTGCGGTTCAGCTGGATGGTCATGGGGATCTCTCCTGGGGTGAGCATGTGGTCGATGAGGGAAAGCCGTTCCCGGGCCGCGTGCAGCTCCTCGACCAGGGTGCACCGCTGCAGGGCGAGCGCATCGGTCCAGGTCGAGGTGCCGCGGGCGGCGAGGAGGGCGGTGATGGCCGAGACGCCGAGGCCGACGTCGCGCAGGTTCCGGATGTCCGCGGCGTCCCGCAGCTGGGCGGGGGCGTAGCGGCGGTACCCGCTGTGCGCGTCGACGTGCTCCGGCACCAGGACGCCGTGGGCGTCGTAGTGGCGGAGCATCCGCACGGAGAGGCGGGAGAGCGAGCTGAACTCGCCGATCGTCATGAGGTCCGTGTGCGTGACCATGGCAACAGCGTGTGGGGTGACACGGTGGAAGGGTCAAGGCCGGGTCTAGATGTTGTGGGTCATGAGGTTCTTGGCATGACCAGCGGCCTGAGATGAGACGAGCGGGCCCCGTCCCGCGGGATGGAAGTTCCTCAACTACCACATCCACGGAGAACAGAGCCCGCTCGTGACCCACGCTCACGCACCCCTGACCCCCACCGGGGAAGACCTGCGCCAGCCACCGCAGAAGATCACCGCCCGGGCCCCGGGACACATGGTGCACCTGGACGTGAAGAAGATCGGCAAGATCCCCGACGGGGGCGGCCCGCGCGCCCACGGGCGGGGCACCGAGGCCGCACGGGCCGTACGGGCCGCCAAGCATGGACCCGGCGCGAAGGTGGGGTACACCTCCCTGCACTCGGCGATCGATGGGCACACCCGGCTGGCCTACACCGAAGCGTTGGAGGACGAGCGCCCCGCCGCCGTGAACGCGGCGATCCCGATCAACGAGTGCGTCCCCTGCCGGCGTCCGCCGGCGAGAACCCGCCCGTGAGGGCCAACCAGGCTGCGGCACCGGTGGCGGCGTGCGATGCGCCCCTCCCCCAGCACGTCCCCCGGCACCCTCGCCTGGCCCCCGTCCCGGGTGCTCTCCTCTACGATGCAGTGATGACCACCACCCTCACCCTGCTGGACCCCGCCGGCCCGGACCGCGAGGCGCTCATCGCCCTCCTCACCGGGAACGCGTGGCCGTTCCACATGCGCCCGCACCCCAGCCGGGAGCAGGTCGACGCGGCCATCGACGACGGCGGCTGGGGCGACGAGGACAACCGCACCTTCTGGATCGAGCACGACGTGCACGGTCGCGTCGGCGTCGTGCGCCTCGAGGACCTCACCGACCCCACTCCCCTCTTCGACCTGCGCGTGGCCGAGCGGTTCCGCGGCCGAGGCCTCGGCGTCGAGATCCTCACCGCGCTGACCCGTCACGTGTTCGAGACGATGCCGGACGTCGACCGGTTCGAGGGCCAGACCCGCGTGGACAACTCGCCGATGCTCCGCACCTTCCAGCGGGCCGGCTGGGTCAAGGAGGCCCACTACCGGCGGGGCTGGCCCGTGGAGGGTGGGGAGCCGGTGGCCTCCGTGGCCTATGCGATGCTCCGCCAGGACTGGGAGAACGGCACGACGACGCCCGTGCCGTGGGAGTGAGGCTGCCGGCGAACGACCTGGACTGACACCCACCTGGAACACTGGTCCCATGTCCTCTCTCGCCCAGGCGCTCCGGGTCCACCGCCTCGTGCAGGACGACGTCGCCCTGCGCATGCTGCGCATGGACTCCCTGCCCCTCGTGGCCGGCGTCCTCGCCACCCATCTGGGCGCCCCGAACGCGAGCCTGCCCACGCACGAGCTGCATGACGCCCTCGACGCCGAGCTCGACACCCTGCGGGACCACCTGGACCTCTCGGGGCGGACAGCCAAGGCGTACTGCGAGGACTGGCGGCAGGCGGGACTGCTCGAGCGGCGCATCGCGGACGAGGCCCGCGAGGAGGTCTACGAGCTGACGCCGGCCGCGCGGCAGGGGCTCCGCGTCGTCGAGCAGCTCCTCGCACCGCGCGCGAGCGTCACCGAGTCCCGCCTCGTCTCCCTCCTCACCGCGCTCCATCAGCTGGCCCTCGAGACCGACCCGGACACCTCCCGCCGGCTGGCCGCCCTGCGGGCTGAGCAGCAGGCCCTGGCGGAGCGCATCGAGCGCATCGCCTCCGGTGAGGACACCGTGCTGGATGAGCGACGCGCGGTGGAGCGGCTCGACGACGTGCTCACCCAGGCGGCCGACCTCCCCGTGGACTTCGCCCGGGTCCGGGCACGGTTCGGGGAGCTCAATCAGGAGCTGCGGCGTCGCATCCTCACGGACGAGGGGCTTCCCGGCGACGTCCTGGAGAACGTGTTCCGCGGCGTGGACCTCATCGAGTCCTCGGACGAGGGCCAGACCTTCGCCGCGTTCTCCCGCATGGTGCGGGACCCCGCGATGTCCGCGGCGTTCCAGGCCGACATCCGGGCCGTCCTCGAGCGCGACTTCGCCGCGGATCTGCCGCCCGCCACGCGGCGTGCGGTGCGTGGCCTCGCACGCACCCTGCAGGACGGCTCGTCCGCCGTGCAGGACACGCTCACGGAGTTCGCCCGCGGCCTGCGCCGCTACGTCCTCTCCCAGGAGTACCACCGGGACCGCCGTCTGCACGTGGCCCTCCGGGAGGCGCTCAGGGCCGCCGCCGACGCCGCCCCGGCCACGCGTCCCTACCGGCAGACGGGGCGGGACCTGGACCTCACCGGCATGTCCCTGCGCTCCGTCGGGGAGATCTCCCTGCACGATCCCCGCGAGTTCGACGTCGGTCCTGCCCTCGAGGACGCCGCCGTGGCCACGGTGGACATGGCCGCCCTGCGTGCGCTCGCCCGTGAGACGGAGATCGACTTCACGGAACTGCGCGAGAACGTGAACCGCACCCTCGAGGGGAAGGACGGCGCGCCGGCCTCGGCCACGGTCGCCGACGTCCTCGAGCTGCACCCCGCCACGCAGGGGGTGGCGAGCGTCGTCGGACTCCTCTCCCTCGCCGCGCAGCACGGCCAAGTGGACCCCGACGCCGTCGACCTCCTCCGCTGGCCCGCCGCCGCCGGGATGCACTCCGCGCACGTGATCCGCCACCGCTTCACCGAAAGGCTCCCCTGATGACCCCGGATTCCGACGACGCGGCGACTCCGCCCGCCACGGACGCTGCGCATACCGCCGGCGCCGCGCCCACGCTGTGGGAGGGCGATCTCGGCACGCTCGGAGAGCAGTCACGACGCGCACTGCTCGAACTCCTCCAGGGTCCGTACCTCTCCGGCCGCCGTCGCCCCCAGCTGTGGCAGGCCCTGATCGCCGACGAGGCCGCCATCCGCTCGCGGCTGCACGACCTGTTCCTCGACGTGGTGATCGACCAGCATGACGAGTTCGCGTTCACACGCAGGGTCGCGACGGACGAGATCGCGGTGCCGGCCGCCCTGCGCTCCAAGTCCATGACGTTCCTGGACACCGCGATGCTCCTGGTCCTGCGCCAGCACCTGCTGACGGCGGCCGGCGAACGCCGCGTGATCGTGGGCCGGGACGAGGTCTTCGAGCAGCTGGCCGTGTACCAGCAGGGTGACGACTCCGGGTGGGCGCGCCGACTGAACAGCTCGTGGACCAAGATGCTCAACAGCTTCTCCGTCCTCCAGCAGCTGGAGGACGACCGCGCCGAGGTCTCGCCGGTGCTCAAGGTGATGATCGGCCCGGAGGAGGCCCGGGCGTTCACCGAGCTGTACCGCGAGATCGCGGCGGGGCAGAACGACGACGACGCGGATGTCACGACCCAGGAGGACGACCGATGACCGCACCTCATCCCGCGCAGGAGCAGGACACGTTCGACCTCGGCATCGAGTTCCCCGGCCGCGACACAGCGGACATCCGCCAGTGGCGCCTCGAGGAGGTCCAGATCGCCAACTGGGGCACCATGGACGGTCGCATCCACCGCTTCCCCGTCTCGCGCCGCGGGCACCTGATCACGGGGCCCTCGGGCTCGGGCAAGTCCTCGATCCTGGACGCGATCGCCGCCGTCCTCACCCCGGACAAGTGGCTGCGCTTCAACCAGGCCGCGCAGGGCGGGGCGGAGCGGACGGCCACGCGCGGCCTGGTCTCCTACGTGCGCGGCGCGTGGACCCGCCGGCAGGACGAGGACGAGGACCGCGTGGTCTCCGCGTACCTGCGCCCCGGGGCCACGTGGGCCGGCGTCGTCCTCACGTATCGCGACGGCGCGGGCGGCGTCGTCTCGCTGTGCCGACAGTTCTTCCTGCGCGGCACCGCGATGTCCCGGGCCGACATGAAGGACCTGTGCCTGCTCGAGCGCTCTGCCGTGGACCTGGCCGAACTGCAGACGCTGATCGACGACGGCATCAGGACCCGCCGTGTGCAGGCACGCTGGCCGCAGGCCGTCGTCACCACGAACGGCGGTCACGGCCCGTTCTACGCGCGCCTGCGCTCGGTGTTCGGCATCCGCGACGACGCCGCGCTGCACCTGCTGCACCGGACCCAGTCCGCCAAGGGGCTGGACTCGCTGGACCAGCTGTTCCGCAACCACATGCTGGAGCGGCCGCCGACGTTCGCCATGGCGGACCGCGCGGTCGAGGAGTTCGGCGCGCTGCGCACCGCGTACGAGCGCGTCGTGGACCTGCGCCGGCAGCGGGACCACCTGCTCGAGGTGCGCACGGCCGCACAGGAGTACGAGGCCGCCGTCGCCGAGGAGTCCAGGCTGCGCCGCCTCGAGGCCGCCATCCACCCCTACCACCAGGCCAGGTTCCTGGCGGAGATCCGGCGGGCGCTCGAGGAGGTGCAGGCCTCGCTCGCGGGCCTTCACGCGGCGCGCACCGAGGCCGACGCCGAGCAGGAGCGCGCGGAGCAGCGGCGCCAGCACGCCCTGATCGCGCTCGCCAGCGTGGGCGGGGACCGCGTCGGGGAGCTCGGACGGCAGATCGACGCGGCACGGGAGCAGCACCGGGAGCGTCTGGCTCGGCGCGCCGTCCTGGCGAACCGCCTCCGCGCGGCGGACGTGGACGCGGAGCCGAGTACCGCCGTCGAGTTCGGCGAGCTCCAGGCGGCCATCGCCGCGGACCTGGAGGCGCCGCCCGAGCACCCGGGGCCGAGCCACGCCCAGCTGACCGAGCTCAGCCGCCTGCGGGAGGCGGTGCGCGAGCTCGAGGCGGACATCACGGCCCTGCGCCGCCGCGGCAGCACCGTGCCCCGGCACCTGGCGTCGGTCCGGGAGGACCTGGCGGAGCACCTGGGCGTGCGGACGGACGCGGTGCCCTTCGTGGCCGAGCTGCTCGACGTCGACGCGCGCCATCAGGAGTGGACCGGCGCGATCGAGCGCGTGCTCGCCCCGCTCTCGCTGACCCTGCTGATCCCCACGCGGCTGCTCTCGGCGGCCCGGACCTGGATCGACCGGCGCCACCTGGGCGTGCGACTGCGGTTCGAGGAGGTCAGGCCGACGCGGGCCGCCATCCGGCCCGCGAGCAGTCAGGACTCCCTCGTGCACAAGGTGACGGTGAAGCAGGGCGTGTTCCACGACTGGCTCCAGGCCCGCCTCTCCGAGCGGTTCGACCTGGCGTGTGTCAGTACGGCCGCCGAGCTCGCGCGGCACGAGCGGGCCGTGACGGCGGCCGGCCAGGTGAAGCTCTCCGCCACGCGGTACGAGAAGGACGACCGGTTCCGCGTGGATGACCGCTCCCGTTGGGTCCTCGGCGATCCGGCGGCGAAGCTGGAGGTGCTGGTCGAGGAGCGCGCCGCGCGCCAGGCGGCGTTCGCCGTCGTCGAGGGCGAGGTCCAGCGGGCCCAGGAGCGGGCCGATGCGGAGCGCCGGCGCCGCGCCACTCTGCGCAGCGTGCTCGAGACCCCGTGGACGGACGTGGACCACGCGGCACTGGAGCGCCGGATCGCGGACCTCCGGGCGCAGGCGGATGAGCTCAGCGCCGCCAGCGGCGATCTGCAGGCCGCCCGTCGCAGGGACGAGGCCGCCCAGCAGGACCTCCGGACCGCCCGCCAGGCCGCTGACGAGGCCCGACTGGCCGCCGCCCAGGCCGAGCGCCGCCGAGCCGAGCTCACCCAGGAGGCGCGAGAGCTCGAGGCGGAGAGCACCGGCCGCGAGCCGCTCCCAGCGGAGCTCACCGCCGAGCTCGACGCCCGCTTCCGGGCCGTGCGCCGCTCCGCCACGCGTTCCGCCCTGACGGAGAGCGCCGACCTCGTGCGCCGGGACGTGAGCGCGCTGGCCGAACGCGCGCGTTCCGCGGGTGCGCAGGCGGGGGAGCGCTGCACCGTGCTCACCACGCAGTTCTCCCGCCAGTGGGCGGTGGCGGCCGCGGACGCCTCGCCCGGCGTCGAGGACCGCGGCACGTACCTGGCGATCCTCGAGCGCATCGTGGGGCAGGGGCTGCCCGAGCACGAGGACCGGTTCCACCAGATCCTGCACGAGCGCTCCTCCGTGCTCTTCGGCGAGCTCCACCGGGCCATCAGCACCGCGCCCGGGGAGATCGAGGACCGCGTGGACCCCATCAACTCGGCGCTGCGGCGCTCCCCCTTCGACGAGGGGCGGTTCCTGCACCTGCGTGTGCGCGTGCGTCGTCCCGAGGCGGCGCAGCAGTTCCTCCGCGACCTCTCCGCCGTGGCGGAGAACGCGTGGGCCGACGACTCCCTCGACGATGCCGAGCGGCGCTACACCGCGCTGGCCGGGATCATGGACCGCCTCGCCTCCTCGGACCACGTGGACCGGGTGTGGCGGCAGCAGTGCCTGGACACGCGCGAGCACGTCACCTTCCTCGCGCAGGAGGTCGACGACGCCGGCGCCGTCCACGCCACGTACGACTCGGGCGCCGCGATGTCCGGCGGGCAGCAGCAGAAGCTCGTGGTCTTCTGCCTCGCCGCGGCTCTGCGCTACCAGCTGGCCGCCCCCGAGGACCCGCGCCCGCGGTACGGGACGGTGATCTTGGATGAGGCGTTCGACAAGGCCGACGCCCGCTACACGCGCATGGCCATGGACGTGTTCGTGGAGTTCGGCTTCCAGATGGTGCTCGCCACCCCTCAGAAGCTCCTGCAGACCATCGCCCCCTACGTCGGCGGCATCACCACGGTGGAGAACCCGACGCGGCGGCTCACCCAGATCGCCGAGGTGATGTGGGAGGACGAGGAGAAGTGAGCGGGGCGACGGGACGGGGCCGGGATGGGACGGGGGCCTGGCCGATGGTGGCTCCGGAGGCGGCGCGCGAGCTGGCGCGTCGGGCCCTGGCCCGGTCGCATCGCGGGTGGACCCTCGGCGAGGTGCCCACCCCCGCGTGGTCGCTGCCGCTCAAGCCGCCCACGGAGCAGGTCGTCCTCGCCGACCCGCAGGCCGCGCAGTCCTGGGCACGGGGCTGGCGGGCCGCCACCCTGCCCGCGGGCATCCGGGTGGAGTGGGCCGAGCGCAGCTGGCGCAGCGTCGGGCGGCAACAGGTGCCCGTACGCGTCCACGCGGTCACCCCGGACGCGCTCGTGGCGTGGGTCGGCGGGCGCGAGGCGCGGGAGCAGCGGGTCTTCGCGGAGCGCGTCGCAGCGATGCGGCGGCTGGCCGAGGCGTGGGGCGGGTCGGGCCCGTCGGCTGCGGGTGGGGCGGGGTCAGCCCCGCAGACACAGGACGACGACGACGAGGCCGCCGCCGACCCCCGCGAGCTGACACTCGCCGCGGCACTGCGGCGCCACGCGCAGCGCCTCACCGACCTGAGCGAGCCGGACTTCCTGCGCGTGGTCGCGGTGCTGGAGTGGCTGCGGACCACGCCCGTGCAGGGCCTGCGGCCGCGTCAGCTGCCGATCCGCGGGGTCGACTCGAAGTGGTTCGGGGCGCACCGCACCCTGCTGGAAGCGCTGCACGCGCCACAGGAGGGCGGTCTCGGGATCGTCGACGCCCACCCGACGGTGCGCGTCCGCATCCTCGATCCGGCCCTGCGCCCGGAGGGACTGCGTGATCTGGAGGTCCCGCTGGAGCAGGCCGCCGCGTGGCCGATCGCGCCCGCGCGCGTGCTCGTGGTGGAGAACAGCGAGACGCTGCTGTGTCTGCCGGACGCCCCGGGCGCCGTCGCCGTGTGGGGCCGGGGCTTCGACACCGCGGCAACAGTGCTGCCGTGGCTGCGGGGCGCGGAGCTGCACTACTGGGGCGACCTGGACTCCCACGGCTTCGCGATCCTCCACCGGTACCGCACCCGCCTGCCGCAGCTGCGCAGCGTGCTCATGGACGTCCGGACCCTCGAGGCGTTCCGCGACCTGTGCGTCCCGGATCCCACGCCCTTCCGTGGCGCGCTGGCCACGCTGACCTCGGACGAGGCGCGCGCGCTGGAGCGGCTGCGTGCCGAGGGCGACGTGCGGCTCGAGCAGGAGCGGGTCGGGTGGGACCACGCGCTCTCGGCGCTGGACGCGCACTTCGTCTTCTGCGACGCGGGCGATCGTGCCGCCGGTGGCGAGGACGCGGACGGTCGGCGGATCGCGTCATGACGGGGCCGCCGCTCAGAACAGTGCCGCCACCCCGCGAGCGGCGAGCGGGACGAGCCGCACGGCCCGCACCACGGTGAACGCGGTGACCACCGAGACGAGCACCCACTCCCGCCAGGACCCGGTTCGGCCGAGCAGCGGGAGCCGGAACCGTCCGGAGGACTGCCACCACCACAGGCGCGCGGGGGGCTCCGGGCTGAGCGGCCAGAGCAGGGCCACCCCGTTGTTGGTGAGGGCGTCGCCGAGGATGTGCACGCTCACGCCGACGGCCACGGAGGCGGGGATCCACCACAGCCCGTCGCTGAGGACGGTCGCCGACACCGCGACCAGGATGCCGAGTGCCCACGCGGCCCTCCATCCCCGGTTCGGGAGCAGTCGGAGGGCCTTGGCGGCCACGGCCGCCAGGAACGCGGCGATGACCCCCTGCCCCGGCGTGTAGACGTGCCCCGCGACCGGCACCTGGATGGAGGCGGCCGCCGTCGCGACGGCGGTGAACGCCGCGATCCCCACCAGCGAGTGTGTGCCGCGTCGATGCCCGCCGGCCACGTGGCGGATGCCGCGCGCCATCAGCTCGGTCACGGGCGGCAGGGCGTGGACGACGGTGGCGCGGGGGTGGTCCCAGTCGCTGATCATGGCCGCGCCGGCGGTGGTCGCGGCGCCGAGCAGCTGGAGTTCGGCGGGCAGGTGCAGCACGGCGATCGGCGACTGCCAGTGCGTGAGCGCCAGCCAGGCCGCGGCGCCGGTGGCCGCGTGGGACGGGCCCATCATGGGTGGGGTCCTCTCGTTCGCAGGACCGGGCCGCGTCACTGCGCCTGCGAGGGCCGGCGGACGGCCCGCGGGGAAGGAAGAGGACCAGGGTGGCAGGCGGGGCGGACACGGTAAGGACGCCGCCGCGGCTGGAGCGGGTCGAGGCGGCTGCCCGGCCGGGGGCGGCCACCCGGCCCCTCACCCCGTCATCGCCAGCACCAGCGGGGCCAGCAGGGCGGTGAGCACGCCGGAGCAGGCCATGGCGAGGGCGGAGAACGCACCGGTCTTCGGCCCCTCGGCGAGGGCACGGGCGGTGCCGATGCCGTGGGAGCTCACGCCGATGGCCAGGCCGCGCACGCGGGGGTCGCGCACGCGCAGCAGGTCGAGCACCCAGGGGGCGAGCACGGCGCCGAGCACGCCGGTGAGCACGGGGAGCACGGCGGCGAGGGAGACGATCCCGCCACCGGCGTCGGCCACCGCCATGGCGATCGGCGTCGTCGCGGACTTGGGGGCGAACGTGGCGGCCAGCGCGGCGTCCCCGCCCATCATCCGCACGATCAGCACGGCGCTCACCATGGCGGTCAGCGAGCCGACGGTGACCCCGACGGCGACCGGCAGCAGCAGCTTCCGGATGTCAGGGCCGGCCCGGTACAGGGGGACGGCGAGGGCCACGGTGGCGGGGCCGAGCAGGAAGGTGAGGTAGCTGCCGCCGATCATGTAGGTCTCGTAGTCGATGCCGGTCAGGGCCAGGAACGCGGCCACCAGCACGATCGTCACGAGCACGGGCGTGAGCAGGGCGGTCTGCCGGGCGGCGAGCCACAGACGGCGGGAGAGCACGGCGACGGCGAGGGTCAGCGCGATGCCGAACAGCGGTGTGTGCAGGAGCGCGTCCCAGGCCTCCGCGAGGGAATCGGTGAGTTCGGCGGCGTTCACTGTGCGTCCTCCTTGTCCGTGAGGCGGCGGGCGAGCGGGGCGGCGACGCCGGCGGTGACCACCAGCCCCAGCAGCCAGGGCACCACGAAGCCGACCAGCATCAGCGCCCGGTGTTCCCCGATGAGGCCCAGCACCGCGACGACGCCGACGCCCGCCGGGACGAACAGCAGCGGCAGGTGCTGGAGCAGGTGATGGCTCGCCGTCATCACCGGCGCGTCCTCGGCCGGCCGGCGCCACGCGAGCAGGCCGAGCAGCAGGAGCATGCCCAGCACGGCCCCGGGGATCGGCAGGTGCAGCGTGTCGGCCACGAGCGTGCCCGCCAGCTGGCAGAGCAGCAGGATCAGCAGACCCTCGATCATCGGGGTTCACCTGCCTCGGACGGGCCCACGGGGGGCAGGCCGGGGACGACGCCGCTCCCCGCGGCGTCGAGGTGCGCCTGCAGGGCGCGCTGGGCGTCTGCGGCGCGCCCGGCGGCCAGCTGCGCGCAGATCTCGGCGTGCCCATCGAGGAGGCGGCGGGCGACGTCGACGGATCCGCCGGTGGCGGCGTGGATCAGGCGGGCCAGGCGGGGGGCGAAGGTGCGCACGACCTCGTCGAAGGCGGCGTTGCCGCACGTGGCGATCACGTCCCGGTGGAACCGCACGTCCAGCGCGGAGAACGCCGCGAGGTCGCCGGCGTCCAGGGCGGCGCGCTGCTGCTCCAGGTTGGCGGTGAGCGTGGCGATGAGGGGCCCGACGGCGTCGGGCCGCGCGGCGACCGTGGCGAGGGCGGTGGACTCGAGGAGGCCGCGCAGGGCCGTGAGGTCGGCCACGCTCTGCGGCGTGAGGGCCTGCACGGCCGCGCCCTTCTTGGGGAGGAGCCGCACCAGGCCCCAGCGCTCGAGCTGGAGGAGGGCCTCCCGGGCCGGCGTCCGGGAGACGCCGGCCTCCGTGGAGAGCTGGACCTCGGTGAGCATCTCCCCCGCGGCGATCTCACCGCGGACGATGCGCCAGGCGACGTCGTGGGCCAGGCGGCCGGCAGCCGTGGCACGACTGCCCCATAAGGGGTCGGAGAGTGGAGTCATGCGGGCCAGAATAATCAGATGCATGCATGGATGTATGCATTGTGTCGGACTCGGAAGGGGCCGGGTGGGGAGGGGCATAAGATGCCGGCGCCTGTCGAAGCGGGCATGCGGGACGGCTGTCAGCCGAGTCCTGTGCCGGTCAGGGGTGCGCGGGGAGTACGCGGTTGCGGGCGGCCCCGCCCCTGACTGGCCGTTGCGCACCGCGCGCCTGACGCTGCGCCCACACCGGGAGGACGACCTCAGCTGGCCCTGCCGGATCGGTGTCTCTGGTGGTGGGGAACGTGGGCATGCCCGTGGGGACGTGATCCTGTGGCTGACGGACCGCGAGTCATCCCGCGGGCCTCACCTCGTGTGTTCGCCTGACCATGGCCGGGACACTACACACGACACTGAGGCTGGTCGCCCCGGTCGTCCGCCCCCGTCAACCCCGTCGGCCCGCACGCGCGGCGAACTCGTCCAGACAGGCGAGCACCTCGGTGGCCAGCCACACCCGGTTCCGACGCTGGCTGGAGACCGGCTGCAGCGCACCGGCCTCGACGAGCTGGTCCACGGCCCGCTGGGCGGCCGGGCGCGAGACACCCAGCGCCTGAGCCAGATGGTCCACAGTCACGGCGGGTTGCGCGATGATCACCGCGAGCGCCCGCCAGACCGCCGCGTCCCGCCGGGCGGTGAGCCGCTCGCGCCAGCCGGTCAGGGCCTCGTCCAGGTCCGCGACGAGTTCTCGGCCGTTGCCGACGGCGGCCAGGGCGGCCTGCGCGAAGCGGCGCACGATGGGCGCGGGGTCGCCGTCGCGGTAGGCGGTGAGGGCGTCGAAGTATCCGGCCGTGTCCGTGAGGAGTCCCGCGGAGAGGGGCACCCCCATACGGGTGATCGCGCCGGCCCGGTGCAACACGGCGTGCACGAGGACGCGCCCGGTGCGGCCGTTGCCGTCGGCGAACGGGTGGATGGTCTCGAACTGGGCGTGCGCGATGGCGGCCTGCACGAGGGCGGGTACGTCCGTGCGTCGCAGATAGGCGAAGAGATCGTCCATCCCGGCACGCAGGCGCTCCGGGTGGGGCGGGACGAACTGCGCCGTGTGCGGCGTGGGCGCCCCGCCCCCGATCCACCCCTGCGCATCGCGGTAGGCGCCCGGCCGGGCATGCTCCTGGCCGTCCATGAGGGCACGATGGGCGGCCAGCAGGGCGGGCTCGTCGAGGTCGGCGGCCAGCCGGGAAGCAGCGCCCATGGCCCTCACGTTCGCCGCCACGAGCGCTGCGTTCGGGCGGGTGCGTTCGCCGAGAGTCGCCAGGGCGAGGGCTCGCGCGCCCGCGGTGATGTGCTCGATCTGCGAGGAGGACGCGGACTCAGTGCGCAGGAGCACCGCGTCGATCGGGGCGATCTCTCCCGTGAGCCCCGGGAGGGCGTGGCTGATCTCAGCATCGAAGCGCACGACGGCGGCCGTCGCCTCCTCGACCTCGGTCGCCAGATCAGAGGGCAGGTCGAGCCCGAGTCGGGCGATGCGGGCCGGGAGCGCGGCTCGATACGGGCCCGAGGCGCGCACGCGAGCGCGCCGGGTAAGGATGCCGGCGTCGTCGGGGTCCGCGGTCCAGGGGCGCTCCTCCGAGCCGATGGCCGTACTGGTAGTCCGATCCGTACCCATACGGGCATCCTACGCAACGATATGGATCGATCGTTGCGTAAGAGCCATCATTGTGCACGGACACTGCTGAGCCGCGCGATCGCCTCGGCGCGCGCGGCCGGGCACACTGCTACGAGCCCGGGAGCACGTAGTGCGCTGCGCGCCGCTCCCCACGCAATTCGAGGAGGCCTTCTTCCGTCATGCTCTTGAGCACCGCTCTCGCTGCCGTGGGCGCGATCTGGCACAGTTCAGCGGCCTTGCTTCGGGTAATGGACCCGAACTCGCGGACGTAGTCAGCGATCAGCCGCCGCTGCTGGATTCGGTCGACCGGACGCAGGCGCAGGTAGGCGGCTCGGTCTTCGGCCAGCTCGTAGAACCGCGCGGTCAGCATGTACCGCTGCGCCCGGCCGTTCCCACGCGCCTCCAGGACGCCGGCCTCGCGGGTGAGCTGGTGTACCGGCCG
>NZ_JAGXJK010000002.1:58420-140143 GCF_019091605.1 Micrococcus sp. GbtcB5 | reverse complement strand
AGCTCGCCGCGGCCTACCCCGACCGGATCAACCCCTACCTGTGACCACCCCGCTTACACAGACAAGTTGACACGCCCGGAGGGCACGCACCCGGTGTTCACGCAGGTACCGCCGACGGTGCCACGCTCGATCATCACCACCCGTCTGCCGAGGTTGGTGGCGCGGATCGCGGCCGCGAACGCCGCCCCACCGAACCCGATCATTGCCAGGTCATACGACCTGCTGTTAGCCGTTGCCGTCATGAACTCCTCCTTCATCGCCCTCAGGATCGACCTTCCAGTGCACTGGAAGGTCAAGGGGGAGAATGAGTGGCATGCGGATCGGTGAGGTGGCTCGGGCGTCGGGCACGACGAGCAAGACCCTGCGGTACTACGAGGAGGTCGGGCTGCTACCCGCCGCGGACCGCACCCCGGCGGGCTACCGGGACTACGGCGCCGAGGTGCTCGACCGGCTGGACTTCATCCGCCGGGGGCAAGCGGCCGGGCTGACCCTGGCCCAGATCGGTCAGGTGCTGGACATCCGCGACCGGGGGCAGGCCCCCTGCCGGCACGTCACCGACCTGCTCGACACCCGCCTTGATGTGATCGACCGGCAACTCGCCGAGCTCGCGCAGCTACGCACCACGATCGCCGACCTGCGCGAGGACGCCGCCGCCGGCGACCCGGCCACGTGCTCCCCCGAGGATGTCTGCCGCTACCTGTGACACCGAAGTTCACGGGCCCGTGGCAGCGCATGGCGGCCCACTCTGTTGCGTTGGGGTGTTAGACCTTTCGCAACGGTTCTGTTGCGCGGGGTGCACCCTATCGCGACGCCTATTCCTCCGGCCTGCCGTCGGCCGCTGTCCCGGTGAAGGATCGGCTTGCGGAACGTGAGCCTCACTCGCAGCGCCCTCTTGCCCGCGTGCTTGGAGGCCGCCACTGAGCTCCGACAGAACCCCGCCATATAGCGGCGCAAGCCACACATGACACCGGGCGGCACACCGAGCAGCCGCCACAAACGACCGATTTAGCCGTTACACGCCCGTGAGTCGGAGCATGACTGAGCCCATTGAGGCCGGAATGGGGGGCGAGGCCACTGTGCCGATTCTGATTCTTTGTCCACACCACCGCGGGGGCCGTTTCAGCGGCCCCCGCGGTGGTGTTGCCGAGGTGTGGACTCAAGCCGCGCGGGGCAACACTCCGCGCAAGACGTCGGTGAGGGTGACGACCCCAGTGAACCGGTTGTCCTGGGTTACTGCGGCCAGCTGGCGGCTGTTGCGGCGCATGGAGGCAAGTGCTTCGTGCAACGGTGTGGTGGAGGGCAGCGTCAGAGCCTGCTGGATAAGCGGCTGGATTGGCGCAGAAGGCTCCATCGTGAGGGTGTCCCGCACGTGGACGACGCCCGGAACGCTCTCAGGGGTATGGTCCGGCTGGACCAGGATACGCAAGTGCCCTGAGCACGCAGCGGCATTCTGGACCGCCTCGACGTCGGCGTCGGGGGCGACCTTGACCGGGTGCTGACCCTGGGGGAGGAGGTCCCCGAGAGTGAGGGTCTGAAGGTCCAGGGCACCGGCCAAGGCTTCATGGTTCTGCCGGTCCAGGGTGCCGGCGGCGGCGGAGTGCTCAACCAGCTGACGAATGGCCGCTGCGTCGTAGCCGCCCACGGCGGCTTGGTCCACGGGGGTGACGCCGCTGAGGGTCACCAGGCGGTTGGCCAGCCGGTTGGCCAGCAGCAGCAGGGGGCGAACGGTCCAGACGAAGGCGCGTGCGGGCACGGCCACGGCTTTGGCTGCGGTCTCGGGGTGGGCAATGGCCCAGGACTTGGGGGCCATCTCCCCGATGACCAGGTGAAGGAAGGTCACGGCCAGCAAGGACAGGACGAAGGAGGCGGTTCCGGCTGCCGCTGCGGGGATGCCCCAGTCCTCCAGGACGGGGCCGAGCCATGCGTCGACGGCCGGCTTGGTGATCGCCCCCAGGGCGAAGGTGCACAAGGTGATGCCCAACTGGGCTGCGGCGAGCATGAGGGTCAGCTCGTCGACTCCCTTGAGAGCGGCCCGCGCGGCGCGGCTGCGTCCTGCCTCGGCCTCTAGCCGGTGCCGGCGGGCGCCCAGCAGGGAGAACTCCATGATGACGAAGATCGCGCTGAGCACGATCAGCGCTGTGGTCACGAGCATGACGATCAGTGGACCGTGCATCATCGCTCCTCGTCCGTGGTGGCGTCGGGCTGGGCCTCGTGGGCGGCATGGCTGCCGGCGGTGTCAGAGCGGGGCACCTCGATGAGGTGGATCCGCAGTCGAGCTGGGACCCTGCGTTGGATGGAGAGGACCTCGACCTGCAGGTGGCGGTCGTAGACCTCCTCAGCCCCGAAGTCTCGTGGGTCCTCGGGCAGGTCGATCGTGATGACCTCGCCTTCCCGGGGCAGACGGCCCAGAGCGTCGATGGTCAGACCGGCGGCGGACTCGGCCTCGGTCACGGGCAGGGGGTGCCCGACGAGGCGCTCGAGCTCGTCCAGGTGGGCCTCTGCGCTCAGGACCCAGGAGTGCAGGCCTGTGGCGGTGATCTCCTCCTGGGGGTGCAGGTCGTGCTCGTCCGTGAGCTCGCCCACGAGCTCCTCCGCGAGGTCTTCCACTGTGAGCACGCCGACGAAGCCGCCGAACTCGTCCACGATGCACGCCATCTGCTGCCCTGAGCCGTCGAGCTCCCGGGCTGCGTCGGGCAGGGACATCATCGTGGGCAGCACCAGTGCAGGGCGCATCAGGGCGGACACGGGGGTGTCCGGGGCCATCCGGGTCTCACCGAGCAGGTCGGTGAGGTGGACTACCCCGAGCGGTTCGTGTTCGTTCGAGATCACCGGGTAGCGGGTGTGGCCGGTGGCCATCAGGTCGCGCACCTGAGCCAGGGAGGTCTGGGGCTGAACCTCGTCCACACGCGAGCGGGGCACCATCGCGTGCTGCACGTCCTGGTCTGGGAAGTCCAGCACCCGGTCGATCAGGACGGAGACCTCCGCGGGCAAGGATCCGGAAGCTCTGGAGTCCAGGGCAATGCGGTCCAGGTCCTCGGCGGAGGCGGTGCTGTCGACGTCGTGCACTGGCTCGATGCGCAGGAGCTTGAGCAGCACCTCGGCCGCCTTGTCGAAGACCCAGATGAGCCAGCCGAACAGGCCGAGGTAGATCTGTGTGGGCCGGGCCAGAGCGCGGGCCAGGGGCTCGGGGTTGGCGATGGCCAAATTCTTGGGGTACAGCTCGCCGATGATCATCTGCACCAGGGTGGCCACCACCAGTACGCCCAGCGTGGAGATGGCGATGACCACTTCAGAAGGCAGTGCGGTGCCGCCGAGCAACTCGGTCAGGGCCGCACCCACCATCGGCTCTGCCACGTAGCCCACCATGAGGCCTGTGACCGTGATCCCCAGCTGCGCGCCGGAGAGCATGAAGGAGGTGCGGCGAGTGACCTGCAGTGCGCGGGCGGCGGCGCGGTCGCCGGCCTTGGCGGCGGTCTGCAGGCGGACGCGGTCTACAGACATGTACGCGAATTCCTGGGCCACGAAGAAGCCGTTGGCGGCGATGATCGCCAGGATGATGAGGGATCCGAGGATCAGTGTCAGGACTGGATCCATGCCTGAGTCACCTCCCCACGAGGTGCAGGCGACCCCGCCAGCTGCGGGGTGGGGTGGGGGTGACGCTCGGACTGTCACCAGGGCAGGCGGCTGGGCCGTCGCTCATGTATTCAGGGGCTCCATAAGGGGTCGAATGAATAATGGCGGCACATTACCACCGGTAACCGGTCGCAGGGCAAGGTGGGGTGTGGCCTCGCCGCCGACATCGGGCATCTGCCCGCCAGGATGTCCAGCCGGGTATACCCCTTTACACGCCCCGTCCGCCCACGAGAGCATCACGTCAGAAACGGTCCCAAACCGAGCTGTTGGACAGAAGTGTCGGAGGGTTTGAGACGTGGTGGGACAGACCGTCGGGTGCGTGTGAGGCCACCCCCGTGGGAGTCGGCCGACGCCCCGCACCCACGAACGTCGGCTCACGTCAGGGCGAGCATGGCGACGCGCCGAGGGGACGGGCGCCGAAGCCTTCTCCCGATAGAACGAGCACGTGGCGAGCCGGTGGTTGAGGGGGCCCGGCACCAGGTCTGCGACGAAGGCCCATGAGGATCTCCAGCCCCGGAAGCCAGGCTCCAGCGCTGGGCAGCTCGGCACTGCTGGGCAGCCGAGCCATCTCCACGAGCTGCGCATCACCGGGATCCCGCTCCCATTCCATGCCTTCCACCGCATTGCCCGTGGCCACCCGCCAGCGGGAGAGGATCTTCTGCGCTCGCTGCAACCGGGCGCTCACTCGGTGTGCGGGACGGGATGGGTCGCCTTCATCGTGGTGGGTCATGCTCCAGTTCGCGGGTCCGAGCGCGGGGCTCTGCTCCTCGTCCGGGAAGGGGAGGAGGGCCACGACGGCTACCCCCAGATCCTCTCGCCGCATCATTCCTGTTCCCCGTCGGCGACGTGGGCGCGGCCGCGCCGCCCGCCGGTGACCTCCAGGGCCTGGACCCGAGGCCCGGACGCGTGGACAGTCGACGAGATGGATGTGTGCGTCGCGGAAGAGATCTGGTGCGGTGGGCCCGGGCGGGGTTCGGGGCAGTGATCGACCTGGTGGTGTCTCAGGTGTGCAAGGAGCGGTGTCGTCGCTGGGGTCAGAAACGAGCGTGTCGTGCCCACCTGTCGGAGGTCGCCCGGGCCATGCGTGCGGACCGGACGGGCACGTTCAGCCCGTCATCCCCACGTCCACGGCCGCCTCGCGCGCGTGCCCCGATGGGAGTGAAGGAACGTGCAGACATGGGAGGGGGAGGACGCTGAGCGGCCGGCACGTCCCACGTGGGCCCGTAGGTGCAGCGCGTGGCGAAGACCCCGCCGTCCCGTACGTCACAATGACCGACTCCGGTCTGGGCTGGAGGGGCAGGGTCGCTAGGGTGGTCACGTGAAGACCTTCGACGAGCTGTACGCGGAACTGACGCGCAAGGTGCAAGAGCGCCCCGAGGGCTCCGGCACCGTGGCCCAGATCGACGCCGGCGTCCATGCGATCGGCAAGAAGGTCGTCGAGGAGGCGGCCGAGGTCTGGATGGCCGCCGAGTACGAGTCGGATGAGGCCGCCGCCGAGGAGATCTCTCAGCTGCTGTACCACGTGCAGACCATGATGATCGCCCGCGGCATCAGCCTCGAGGACGTCTACCGCCACCTCTGAGGCCGCCGGCCCCGTTCCCCGCCCACCGCACCCCGAGGAGACCGACGCGTGCTGCGCATCGCCGTTCCGAACAAGGGCGCCCTCGCCGAGGCCGCCCGTGAGATCCTGCAGGAAGCCGGCTACCGCCAGCGCCGGGACTCCCGCGAGCTCGTCCTCGTGGACCCCGAGAACCAGGTGGAGTTCTTCTACCTGCGTCCCCGAGACATCGCGGTGTACGTGGGCAAGGGCACCCTCGACGTCGGCCTCACCGGGCGGGACCTGTTCCGCGACGCCCAGGTCGAGGGCACAGCGGAGGAGATCATGGCGCTCGGCTTCGGCCGGTCCGTGTTCCGACTGGCCGCGCCCGTGGGCACGTTCTCCTCCGAGTCCGAGCTGGCCGGCAGGCGCATCGCCACCAGCTACGACGGGCTGCTGCACGCCTACCTGGAGCGCACCGGCCTCGACGCGGAGGTGGTCCACCTCGACGGCGCCGTGGAGTCCTCCGTCAAGCTCGGCGTGGCGGACGCGATCGCCGACGTCGTGGAGACCGGCAGCACTCTGCGCGCCGCCGGCATGGAGGTCTTCGGCGAGCCCATCCTCGACTCGGAGGCCGTGCTGATCGGCCGCGCGGGGGAGCGCCCCGAGGGCCTCGACGTGTTGCTGCGCCGCCTCAAGGGCGTGCTCGTGGCCCGCCGCTGGGTCATGATCGACTACGACATCCGCCGTGACCTGCTGGAGGCGGCCACCGCGGTCACCCCGGGGCTGGAGTCACCGACGGTCTCCCCGCTGCGGGACGAGACGATGGTCGCCGTGCGCTCCATGGTCCGCAAGCCGGACGCCAACCGCGTCATGGACGAGCTGTACGCCCTGGGCGCCCGCGGCATCCTGATCTCCGCGATCCACGCCATCCGCCTCTGACGGCCCGCGCCGTCCCGCCTGAGCCCCCCCGAGACGAAGGAGCCGACGTGAGCCTCGCCGTGCGTGTCATCCCCTGCCTGGACGTGGACGCCGGGCGCGTGGTCAAGGGCGTGAACTTCGAGAACCTGCGTGACGCGGGCGACCCGGTCGAGCTCGCTCGCCGCTACAACGCCGCCGGCGCCGACGAGCTCACGTTCCTCGACGTCACCGCCTCCACCTCGGACCGCGCCACGACCTATGACGTCGTGACCCGCACGGCCGAGGAGGTCTTCATCCCGCTGACCGTGGGCGGCGGTGTGCGCACCGTCGAGGACGTGGACCGGCTGCTGCGCACGGGGGCGGACAAGGTCTCCGTCAACACGGCGGCCGTGGCCCGGCCCGAGGTGATCACGGAGATCACCCGCCGCTTCGGGTCCCAGGTCCTCGTGCTCTCCCTCGACGCCCGGCGCACGGAGGACCCGGGCTGCGCCTCCGGCTACGAGGTCACCACCCATGGCGGCCGCCGGGGCACGGGCATCGACGCCGTCGCCTGGTGCCGTGAGGCCTCCGAGCGCGGGGTGGGGGAGATCCTGCTCAACTCGATCGACGCGGACGGCACCCGCGAGGGCTTCGACCTGGAGATGATCCGGGACGTGCGCGCCGTGACGCGCGTGCCGCTGATCGCCTCCGGCGGCGCCGGCGAGCCCGAGCACTTCCCGCCTGCCGTCGAGGCCGGCGCGGACGCGGTGCTCGCCGCCTCCCTGTTCCACTTCGGCCCGGACGACATGCTCGCCCGCGTCAAGGACGCCCTGCGGCAGGCGGGGCACACCGTCCGCTGACCCCGGCGGCCACGCCCCGCTCCGGCTCCCTAGACTGGACCTCCATGAGCCTCTCCCCGCCCGACGACCTCGTGGCCTCCGTGACCTTCGACGACCGGGGCCTGGTGCCCGCCATCGCCCAGCAGGAGGGCACCGGCGAGGTGCTCATGATGGCGTGGATGAACGAGGAGTCCCTGCGCGCGACGCTCGAGACCGGCTGGGCCACCTACTGGTCCCGCTCGCGCGGCGAGCTGTGGCGCAAGGGGGAGACCTCGGGCCACCTGCAGCGGGTGCGCGCGGTCCACGCGGACTGCGACGGCGACACCCTGCTGCTCACCGTGGACCAGACCGGCCCCGCCTGCCACACGGGCACCCGCACCTGCTTCACCGGCCGCGAGCTCGTCATGCCGCCGGCCGCCGTCGACCCCGAGGAGGCCGCCCGATGACCGCCGCCACCACTCCCTCCCGTGCGGAGTTCCTGCGTCTGGCGGACACCGCCCGCGTGATCCCCGTGGTCCGCACGGTGCTGGCGGACGGCCTCACGCCGCTGGCGATCCACCGGCGCCTGGCCGGCTCCCGCCCCGGCACCTTCCTGATGGAGTCCGCCACCCCGGGCGCGGCGTGGTCCCGGTACAGCTTCATCGGGGCCGGCTCCGCCGTCACCCTGACCTCGCGGGACGGCGAGGCGCACTGGCAGGGCACCCCGCCCGAGGGGCTGCCCACGCAGGGCCGCGCCCTGGACGTGCTCGCGGCGTGCCTGCGTCTGCTCCGCACGGACGTGCGCGCCGAGGTCGGAGGCGTTCTGCCGCACCTCGTCTCCGGCATGGCCGGATTCCTGGGCTGGAACACGGTCCGCGCGTGGGAGCGCCTGCCGCACCCGCCCGAGGACCACCTCGGCCTGCCCGACCTCGCGATGAACCTCGTCACCGACCTGGCCGTGCACGATGCCCTGGACGGCACCGTGACGCTGATCGCCAACGCGGTGAACGGCAACGGCCTGGCCACCGGCGCGGAC
Source organism: Micrococcus sp. GbtcB5 (assembly GCF_019091605.1). NCBI lineage: Bacteria > Bacillati > Actinomycetota > Actinomycetes > Micrococcales > Micrococcaceae > Micrococcus > Micrococcus sp. GbtcB5. Next base: position 132,219 of record NZ_JAGXJK010000002.1, on the reverse strand, counting down.
CGCGCCTACGACGACGCGCTCGCCCGCCTGGACGCCATGGTCGAGCGCCTGGCCGCCCCGGCAGCGGACCCGGTCAGCGACGTCCCGCGCCGCTGGCTCGAGGCGGACGCGGACGAGGTCGCCGCCCAGGCCGAGGACCGATGGGGTGCCGAAGGCTTCCGCGAGGCCGTCGCGAAGGCCCAGCGGGCGATCCGCGACGGCGAGGTGTTCCAGGCCGTCGTCTCCCGCCGCCTCTCGGTCACCACGGACGCGACCGGTCTGGACGTGTATCGCGTCCTGCGCATGGTGAACCCGAGCCCCTACATGTACCTCTTCTCCTTCGAGACCCCGGACGGGGAGCCGTACGAGATCGTGGGCTCCTCGCCCGAGGCGCTCGTGACCGTGCGGGACCGCCGCGTGGTCACCCATCCGATCGCCGGCTCACGGCGGCGCGGGGCCACCGAGGAGGACGACCGCCTCCTCGGCAAGGACCTGCTGGAGGACGAGAAGGAGCGGGCCGAGCACCTCATGCTCGTGGACCTCTCCCGCAACGACCTCTCGCGCGTGTGCCGCCCCGGCACCGTCGAGGTCACCCAGTTCATGGAGCTCGAGGCGTTCAGCCACATCCTCCACCTGGTCTCGCATGTGGAGGGCCGCATGCGCGACGACGTCGACGCGCTCGACGTCCTCCGCGCCGCCTTCCCCGCCGGCACGCTGTCCGGCGCCCCGAAGCCCCGCGCCCTGCAGCTGCTGGACGAGTGGGAGCCGACCGAGCGCGGGCCCTACGGCGGCGTCGTCGGCTACTTCGACCTGGCGGGCAACATGGACATGGCGATCAACATCCGCTCGGCCACGCTGCACCGCGGCCAGGCGCACGTGCAGGCCGGCGCCGGCATCGTCGCCGACTCCGATCCCGACGCCGAGACCGCCGAGACCGTCACCAAGGCGACGGCGCCGCTGCGGTCCGTGCTGACCGCGGGCGAGCTGGGGCAGGCGTGATGCGCCGCCGCACCGTGGTCCTCACCGCGCTGGCCGCCGGCGGGCTCGTGCTGCTCACGGCGGGCCGCACCTGGGTGACCGCCACGGGCCTGTCCGGCGGGATCGCCTCCGAGGCGACGACGTCGGGCGGCGCCGCCGCGCCCGTCGCCACCGCCATGGCCCTGGTCGTGATGGCCGGTGCCCTCGCCCTGACCACCGCCCGGCGCCCCGGCGCCGTGATCGTCGGCGTGCTCATGGCGCGGGCCGGGGTCGTGACCGCCCCGCCCTCGGCCACCGCCGCCCTGGACCCGGCGACGACGGCGGCCGCCGCGGTCGCCGACGCGACCGGGACCACTGCGCTCGCGCAGGACTACGCCGTGACGGCGTGGCCGTGGGTCGCGGCGGCTGGCGGCGTCCTCGCGGCGCTGTGCGGCGTCGTGGCGGCACTGGCGGGCCGTGGCTGGCGTTCGTCCCGGCGCTACGAGAAGGCGCCTGCGGCCTCCGAGCCCGGCCCGGCCGCCGCCGGGGAGCAGCCCGCGCAGTCCGCCCGCGAGGCGGCCCAGCGCCGGCGCGTGGACCAGATGGACGCGTGGGACGAGCTGTCCCGCGGCAACGACCCCACGTGAGTGCCCGTCTCTCGGACCGCCCCGCACCGCCCGGGTCGTCCCGGGTCACGCGGGCCCGGCCCCGTGCCCGCATGGCACAATGAGGGACAGTCGTCATGTACACCACGCACCAGTGAGGGACAGCCATGAGCCACACCGCGAACACCGCGCACACCGAGCCCACCACCCGTCGCGCCGCCCGCCGCGGCGCCGTCGAGGACGTCGTCGTCACCGAGGACGGCCTGGTGCTCAACGACCCGACCCACCTCGAGCTGCCCGGCCACGGCAACTCGCCCGGCGCGTGGGCCATGGTGGCGCTCGTGCTCGTCGGCTTCGTGGCCGGCTGCGTCGGCCTGCTCGCCGACTGGAGCGTCGTCGTCTGGATCGGCGTGGCCCTGATGGCCGTGGGCGTCGTCGTGGGCATCGTCGCCGGCAAGGCCGGCGCGGGTCGCGGCCAGCACGGTCACTGATCCGCGTGTCCGTCCTCCAGGAGATCATCGACGGCGTCCGCGAGGACCTCGAGCCTCGTCGCCGTGCCGTGCCCGAGGCGCGCCTGGCCGAGCTGGTGGCCGCCACCCCTGCGCCGCGCGACGCCCACGCGGCCCTGCACGGCGGACGCACCGACCCCGCGGGGATCCGGGTGATCTCCGAGGTGAAGCGGGCGAGCCCCTCCAAGGGCGCGCTCGCCGAGATCCCCGAGCCGGCCACCCTGGCCCGCGCGTACGAGCGCGGCGGCGCCAGCGCCGTCTCCGTGCTCACCGAGGCCCGCCGCTTCGGCGGCAGCCTGGCCGACCTGGACGCCGTGCGCGCCGCCGTCGATCTGCCGGTCCTGCGCAAGGACTTCACCGTCACCGAGTACCAGATCCACGAGGCCCGCGCCCACGGGGCCGACCTCGTCCTGCTGATCGTGGCCGCCCTCGACGACGCCGAGCTGGCCGGCTTCCTGCAGCTCACCGAGTCCCTGGGCATGCACGCCCTCGTGGAGGCCCACACGCCCGAGGAGATCGAGCGCGGCGTCGCCGCCGGCGCCCGCATCCTCGGCGTCAACGTGCGCAACCTCAAGACCCTGGACGTCGACCCGGCCCGCTACGCCGCGCTGGCCGACGGGCTGCCCGAGGACGTCGTCCGGGTCGCCGAGTCGGGCGTCGAGTCCGAGGAGCAGATCAAGGCCTACGCCGCCGCGGGCGCCGACGTCGTGCTGGTGGGCGAGGCCCTCGTGCGCCACGGCGCCCCCGAGGAGGCGCTGCGCGCGTTCCGCGCCGCGTCCCTCACCGTCCGCTGACCGAACCAGACCCGAGGAGCGTGGTCGCCATGAGCACCGACCGTCCGAGCACCGAGCCCGCGATCGAGTTCGAGGGGCCGTATCAGGGTCAGGCCGGGCCCTACTTCGGCGACTACGGCGGGCAGTGGATGCCCGAGTCCCTCATGGCCGCGCTGCAGGAGCTCACCCGCACCTACGACGAGGCGCGGCAGGACCCCGCCTTCGAGGCCGAGCTGCGGACCCTGTTCCGGGACTATGTGAACCGGCCCTCCCTGCTGAGCGAGGTGCCGCGGTTCGCCGCGGACACCCCCGGCGTGCGCATCTTCCTCAAGCGCGAGGACCTCAACCACACCGGCTCGCACAAGATCAACAACGTGATCGGCCAGGCGCTGCTCGCCCGTCGCATGGGCAAGACGCGTCTGATCGCGGAGACCGGCGCCGGCCAGCACGGCGTGGCCACGGCGACGGCGGCCGCGCTGTTCGGCATGGAGTGCACCGTGTACATGGGGGAGGAGGACACCCGCCGCCAGGCCCTGAACGTGGCGCGCATGCAGATGCTCGGCGCCGAGGTGGTGCCCGTGGCGATCGGCGCCCGCACCCTGAAGGACGCGATCAACGAGGCCCTGCGGGACTGGGTCGCCTCCGTGGACACCACGCATTACCTGATGGGCACGGTCACGGGCCCGCACCCGTTCCCCGCCATGGTGCGCTACTTCCACTCCGTGATCGGCGAGGAGGCCCGCGAGCAGATCCTGGCGCAGGCCGGCCGCCTGCCGGACGCCGTCGCGGCGTGCGTGGGCGGCGGGTCCAACGCGATGGGCCTGTTCCACGGCTTCCTCGACGACCCTGAGGTGGAGCTCTACGGCTTCGAGGCCGGGGGCGAGGGCCTCGAGACCGGTCGCCACGCCGCGTCCATCACGCTCGGACGCACCGGCGTGCTGCACGGCGCCCGCACGTACCTGATGCAGGACGAGGACGGGCAGACGATCGACTCCCACTCGATCTCCGCCGGCCTGGACTACCCGGCCGTCGGCCCGGAGCACGCCTTCCTGCACGACACGGGCCGCGCCGTCTACGAGCCGGTCTCGGACACCGAGTGCATGGACGCCTTCCTCCGGCTCACGCGCACCGAGGGCATCACGCCCGCCATCGAGTCGGCCCACGCCCTGGCCGGTGCGCTGCGCCTGGCCCGCCGCTGGGCGGACGAGGGCCTCGTGGGGCCGGACGCCCCGCAGGGGGAGGAGCGGATCATCATCGTGAACCTCTCCGGCCGCGGGGACAAGGACGTCGCCACGGCCGCGGCCTGGTTCGGCCTCGGCACGGCCGCGGAGGAGAAGGACCCGCTCGAGGAGATGACCCCCGGAGAGGAGCAGTGACCGGCATGACCGTGCACTCCAAGACCGCCGCGGCCCTGGACGCCGCGAAGGCGGCCGGCCGCACCGGCCTCGTCGCCTTCCTGCCGGCCGGCTACCCGTCCGTGGACGAGTGCGTCGAGGCCGTCGTCGCCGCCGCGGAGAACGGCGCCGACGTCATCGAGCTGGGCCTGCCCTACACGGACCCCGTGATGGACGGCCCCGTCATCCAGGCCGCGACCCAGGCGGCGCTGCAGGCAGGTTTCCGCGTGGCCGACGTCTTCGACATCATCCGACGCGTGACCCAGCGCACCCACGCCGCGGTGCTGGTGATGACGTACTGGAACCTCGTGGACCGCATGGGCGTCGACGAGTTCGCGCGCCGCCTCGCCGAGGCCGGTGGCGCCGGTCTCGTCACCCCTGACCTCGTGCCCGAGGAGGCCGGCGCCTGGATGGAGGCCTCGGACCGTCACGGCCTGGACCGCGTGTTCCTCACCGCGCCCTCGTCCACCGACGAGCGGGTGCGCCTCACCGTCGACTCCTCCCGCGGCTTCGTGTACGCCGTGTCGGTCATGGGCGTCACCGGCGCCCGCGACGCGGTGTCCACCGTGGCCGAGACCGTGGTCCGCCGGGCCCAGGATGCCGGGGCGGAGCACGTGTGCGTTGGCCTCGGCGTCTCCCGGGCCGCGCACGTCCGCGAGATCGGCGCCTACGCCGACGGCGCGATCGTCGGCACGGCCCTGGTGCGCGCGCTGACCGACGGCGGGCCGCAGGCCGTGGGCACGCTGACCCGCGAGCTCGCCGCCGGCACGGTCCGAGAGGGCTGAGGGTGACCGCCGCCCTGGCCCCGCTCGCCGCCTTCCCCGCCCCCGGGTGGGACGGGTTCCAGCTGGGCCCGGTGAAGATCCACGCGTACGCGCTGTGCATCATCCTGGGCATCGTCCTGGCGCTGTGGCTCGCCGAGCGTCGGTGGCGCGCCCGCGGCGGCCCCGAGGACCGTGTGCTCGACATCGCCCTGTGGGCCATCCCGTTCGGCTTCGTGGGCGGTCGGCTCTACCACGTGTTCTCCTCACCGGACCGGTACTTCGGGCCCGGCTTCGACGGCACGGGCGACCCGATCCAGATCCTGTACGTGTGGAACGGTGGACTGGGCATCTGGGGCGCGATCGCCCTCGGCGCCGTGGGCGCGTGGATCGCGTGCCGCCGCTACGGGCTGCGGCTGACGGCCTTCGGCGACGTCGTCGCGCCGGGCATCCTGCTGGCCCAGGCCATCGGCCGGTGGGGCAACTGGTTCAACCAGGAGCTCTTCGGCGGCCCGACGACCCTGCCCTGGGGGCTCGAGGTCGACCCGGCCAGCCCGAACTTCCCGGCCGGCTACGCCCCGGACACGCTGTTCCACCCCACGTTCCTCTACGAGTGCCTGTGGAACCTGGCCGGGGTCGCGCTGCTGCTCCTCGTGGACCGCGCGCTGCACCTGCGCCACGGCCTCATGCTGTGGTCCTACGTCGCCTGGTACACCGCGGGCCGCACGTGGATCGAGATGCTGCGCATCGACGACGCCGAGATGGTCACGCTCTTCGGCGTCACCCAGCGGCTCAACGTGTGGACGTCCCTGCTGGTGTTCGTCATCGCCCTCGCGTTCATCGTCGGGATCCTGCTGCGCCATCGCGGCGCGGCCGCCGGCCCCCACGCCCACCAGAGCGTGTGGCGCGCCGGGCACGCCCCCGAGGGCGACGACGGCGCCGCCGTCGCCGCGGGCCGCTCCGGGTCCCACGCCGTGGGCGCGGCGGAGGACGACGCCGTCCGGCGCTGACCCGCTCCCCGGCGCGCCCGCGAGGGGCGCCCGGGGCCCCGGTGTCCCACATGGTGGACATTCGGCGTGTCACAGAACGTCCGGTTCCGCACAGTGGGACGTCGCGCCCGGTAGCGTCTCTTCCACCTCGGGGCCGTCGGCCCCGAGCGTCGGGGCCAGCGCCGTCCCCGTCCGAGCCCCTGCTCTCCGGAAAGGACGGCACCATGCCCGTGGCATCCTCGCCCGCCTCGGCCCCCCGCGCGGGGGGACCGGTGGATCCCTTCGTCCGCTATGCGGACGTCCCCGCCGCCCAGGGCCTCTACGACCCGTCCCGGGAGACCGAGAACTGCGGCCTCGCCGTCATCGCCACCCTGCGGGGCACCCCGGGCCACGACATCGTCCAGCACGCGCTGACCGCCCTGCGCGCGCTCGAGCACCGCGGGGCGGTGGGCGCCGACGAGGGCACCGGCGACGGCGCCGGCCTGCTGACCCAGATCCCCGACGAGCTGTTCCGTGCCGTCGTCGACGCCGAGCTGCCCCCCGTGGGCGAGTACGTCGCCGGCACCGCCTTCCTGCCGCCCGTCGACGGCGAGCGCACCGAGGCGAAGGAGGCCGTCGAGCGGCTGGCCGAGGAGGAGGGGCTGCAGGTCCTGGCGTGGCGCGAGGTGCCCACCGACCCCTCGGCCCTGGGCGTCGGCTCCCGGGCGGCCATGCCCGCGTTCGAGCAGCTGTTCCTGTCCCTGGCGGACGGTCAGGACGGCACCGAGCCGGGGCAGTCGCTGGACGTGCGGGCGTGGCGGGTGCGCCGCCGCGCCCAGTCCCGCGCCGGCGTCTACTTCCCCTCGCTCTCGTCCCAGACGATCGTCTACAAGGGCATGCTGACGACGGCCCAGCTGGAGCCGTTCTACCCGGACCTCTCCGACGAGCGGTTCACCACCCGGCTGGGCGTGGTCCACTCGCGGTTCTCCACCAACACGTTCCCCTCGTGGCCGCTGGCCCAGCCGTTCCGCACCATCGCGCACAACGGCGAGATCAACACGGTCAAGGGCAACCGCAACTGGATGCGCGCCCGTCAGGGCCAGCTCAAGCACCCGATGCTCGGCGAGGTCCCCGAGGACCTGTTCCCGCTGATCAGCCCCATCGGCTCGGACTCGGCCTCCTTCGACGAGGTCACGGAGCTGCTCATGCTCTCCGGGCGCCCGCTCACCCAGGCGATCATGATGATGATCCCGGAGGCGTGGGAGAACCACGCGACCATGGACCCGGCCCGCCGCGCCTTCTACCAGTACCACTCCATGCTCATGGAGCCCTGGGACGGACCGGCCGCCGTCGCCTTCTCCGACGGCACCCAGGTGGGCGCCGTGCTGGACCGCAACGGCCTGCGCCCCGCCCGCTGGTGGGTCACCGACGACGGCCTCGTCGTCCTGGCCTCCGAGGTCGGCGTCGTGCCGATCGAGCCCTCGTCGGTGGTGCGCAAGGGGCGCGTGGCCCCGGGGCGCATGTTCCTCGTGGACACCGAGCAGGGCCGGATCATCGGCGACGACGAGATCAAGGCCGAGGTCGCCTCCGCCCAGCCGTGGGAGGACTGGGTGCGCCAGAACCTCCTGGACCTGGAGTCGCTCCCCGAGCGCGAGCACGTCCGCCACACCTCCGAGTCGATCCTGCAGCGTCAGCGCATCTTCGGGTACACCTCGGAGGAGCTGCGCATCCTCGTCGGGCCGATGGCCCAGACGGGCGCCGAGCCGCTCGGTGCGATGGGCACGGACACGCCCATCGCCGTCCTCGCCAAGCGGCCCCGGCTGCTCTTCGACTACTTCGTGCAGTCCTTCGCCCAGGTGACGAACCCGCCGCTCGACGCGATCCGCGAGGAGCAGGTGACCTCGATGCGCACCGCGATCGGCCCGCAGGGCAACGTGCTCTCCCTCGAGCAGGTGCGCACCCGCCAGGTCGACGTCCCGTTCCCCGTGATCGACAACGACCAGCTGGCCCGCATCCAGCACCTGCGCGACGCCGACGGCACCCGCCTGACCCTCAAGGTGAACGGCGTGTACCGGGTGGCCGGAGGCGTCGAGGAGCTCCGCGCCCAGCTGAAGGCGATCTGCGAGCAGGTCTCGGCCGCCGTCAACCGCGGCGTGGAGTACGTGGTGCTGTCCGACCGCGGCGCCACCGCCCAGTGGGCGCCGATCCCGTCCCTGCTGCTGACCTCCGCCGTGCACCACCACCTGCTGGCCTCGGCCAACCGCACCAAGAGCTCGCTGATCGTCGAGGCGGGCGACGTGCGCGAGGTCCACCATGTGGCCGTCCTGCTCGGCTACGGGGCCTCCGCGGTCAACCCGTACCTGGCCATGGAGTCCGCCGAGGAGCTCGTGCGCACGGGGGAGGCCTCGGGCGTCACCGCCGAGCAGGCCGTGGCGAACCTGATCAAGGCGCTCGGCAAGGGCGTCCAGAAGATCATGTCCAAAATGGGCATCTCCACGGTCGCCTCCTACACCGGCGCCCAGACGTTCGAGGCGCTCGGCCTGTCCCGGCGCTTCGTGGACCGCTACTTCGTGGGCACCACGAGCCCGCTCGACGGCGTGGGCATCGACGTCGTCGCCGCCGAGATCCAGGCGCGCCACGAGTTCGCGTATCCGCCGGACGGCAACGACATCAACCCGTACCGCGAGCTCGAGGTGGGCGGCGAGTACCAGTGGCGGCGCGAGGGCGCGCCGCACCTGTTCAACCCCGAGACCGTGTTCCGCCTCCAGCACTCCACGCGGGAGCGGCGCTACGACGTCTTCAAGGACTACACGCGTCGCGTGGACGACCAGGCGGAGGAGCTCATGACCCTGCGCGGGCTCATGCGCCTGCGCACGGGCGAGCGGCCGCCGGTGCCCGTCTTCGAGGTGGAGCCCGTCGAGTCGATCGTGCGCCGCTTCTCCACCGGCGCGATGTCCTACGGCTCCATCTCGCAGGAGGCGCACGAGACCCTCGCGATCGCCATGAACCGCCTCGGCGCCCGCTCGAACTCGGGCGAGGGCGGCGAGGACCCCGAGCGCCTGCTGGACCCGGAGCGCCGCTCGAAGATCAAGCAGATCGCCTCGGGCCGGTTCGGCGTCACCAGCCTGTACCTGGCCACCGCGACCGACCTGCAGATCAAGATGGCCCAGGGCGCCAAACCCGGCGAGGGCGGCCAGCTGATGGGGACCAAGGTGTACCCGTGGGTCGCCCGCACGCGGCACTCGACCCCGGGCGTCTCCCTGGTGTCGCCGCCGCCGCACCACGACATCTACTCGATCGAGGACCTGGCGCAGCTGATCCACGACCTCAAGCGGGCCAACCCGACCGCGCGGGTCCACGTCAAGCTCGTCTCCGAGTCCGGCGTGGGCACGGTGGCCGCGGGCGTCGCCAAGGCGCGCGCCGACGTCGTGCTCATCTCCGGCCACGACGGCGGAACGGGCGCCTCCCCGCTGAACTCCCTCAAGCACGCGGGCACCCCGTGGGAGATCGGCCTGGCCGAGGCGCAGCAGACGCTCATGCTCAACGGCCTGCGCGAGCGCGTCACCGTCCAGGTGGACGGGCAGCTCAAGACCGGCCGGGACGTCGTGATCGCCGCACTGCTCGGGGCCGAGGAGTTCGGCTTCGCGACCGCCCCGCTCGTGGTCTCCGGCTGCATCATGATGCGCGTGTGCCACCTGGACACGTGCCCCGTGGGCGTGGCCACCCAGAACCCCGAGCTGCGCGCGCGCTTCACGGGCAAGCCCGAGTTCGTCGTCAACTTCTTCGAGTTCATCGCGCAGGAGGTCCGCGAGCTGCTCTCGCAGCTGGGTTTCCGCACGCTCGACGAGGCGATCGGCCACCGCGAGCTGCTCGACGTGGACGCGGCCCTGCACCACTGGAAGTCCGAGGGCCTGGACCTCTCGGGCATCCTCGCGGACCCCTCCGTCGGCCGGCGTCCGGGCCACGAGGACGCGCCCATGCGCCGCACCACCGAGCAGGACCACGACCTCGCCTCCCACATCGACCACCGGTTCATCGCCCGGCTGGGGGACACGCTCACGACGGGCACGCCCGTCGTGATGGACGAGGCCGTCGTGAACACGGACCGGTCCGTGGGCACGCTGCTGGGCTACCACGTCACGAGCACGCGGCTCGCCGACGAGCTGGACGACGATACGATCACCGTGCGCCTGACGGGCGAGGCCGGCCAGTCCCTCGGCGCCTTCCTGCCCGCCGGCGTCACCCTGCGGCTCTCGGGCGACGCCAACGACTACGTCGGCAAGGGCCTGTCGGGGGGACGCGTGATCGTCCGCCCCGACGCCGAGGCCCCGTTCGTGGCCGAGGAGAACACCGTGGCCGGCAACGTGATCGGCTACGGCGCCACCTCGGGCCAGCTGTTCCTGCGCGGCCGCGTGGGGGAGCGGTTCCTCGTGCGCAACTCCGGCGCCACCGCGGTGGCCGAGGGCATCGGCGACCACGGCCTGGAGTACATGACCGGCGGTGAGGCGCTGATCCTCGGCGAGACCGGCCGCAACCTCGCCGCCGGCATGTCCGGCGGGCGGGCCTGGGTGCTGGACCTGGACCGGGAGGACCTGAACCCACTCGCCGTCCGCGAGGACGCCCTGATCCTCGAGGCGCCGTCCGCGCAGGACCGGCTGCGGATCGCCGAGCTGCTGGAGCTGCACCGCGCGGAGACGGGCTCCGCCGTCGCCGCCGCGCTGCTCGCCGACCTGCGGGCCGGCGGGGACGCCGCCGACGCCGCGTGGGACCGCTTCACGACCGTCCTGCCCCGGCAGTACGACCTCGTGCTGCGCACCCGTCAGGCCGCGACGGCCGAGGGACTCGACCCGGACGGGGAGGCCGTCTGGGACCGACTGCTGGAGGTGACCCGTGGCTGATCCGCGCGGATTCCTGAAGAACCGGGAGCGCGTCGAGCGCCCCACGCGTCCGGTGCCGGTGCGCATCATGGACTTCAAGGACGTGTACGTCCGCCAGGACGAGGCGATCGTGCGCACCCAGGCCGGCCGGTGCATGGACTGCGGCATCCCGTTCTGCCACTCCGGGTGCCCGCTGGGCAACCTCATCCCGGAGTGGAACGACCTGGTCCGGCGGGGACGCTGGGACGAGGCCGCCGCGCGACTGCACTCGACCAACAACTTCCCCGAGGTCACCGGGCGGATCTGCCCCGCCCCGTGCGAGGACTCCTGCACCCTGGGCATCAACCAGCCCGCGGTCACCATCAAGCAGACCGAGGTGGCGATCGCGGAGCAGATCTTCGACAACGACTGGCTCGAGCCGGTCGTGCCGGCCCGCCTGAACGGCCACACCGTGGCCGTCGTCGGCTCGGGCCCGGCGGGACTGGCCGCGGCGCAGCAGCTCACCCGCGCCGGCTTCACCGTGGTGGTCTACGAGCGCGACGAGCGCCTCGGCGGCCTGCTGCGGCTGGGCATCCCGGACTTCAAGCTGGAGAAGGACGTCCTGGACCGGCGCCTCGCGCAGATGGAGGCCGAGGGCACCCGGTTCCGCACCGGCGTGGAGATCGGCGTCGACCTGCCCTGGGACCAGCTCAAGGCCCGCTTCGACGCCGTGATCGTGGCGACCGGCGCCCCCGTGGCCCGCGAGCTGCCCGTCCCCGGCCGCGGCCTCGACGGGATCCACCTCGCCATGGACTACCTCGTGCAGTCCAACCGCGCGGTCGCCGGCGACGAGGTCCCGGACCAGATCTCCGCCGAGGGGCGCCACGTGGTGATCCTCGGCGGCGGCGACACTGGCGCGGACTGCATCGGCACCGCGCACCGCCAGGGGGCGGCGTCCGTGACGACGCTGGCGATCGGCCAGCAGCTGCCGGTCGAGCGCCCCGTCCACCAGCCGTGGCCCACGATCCCCAAGGTCCACCAGCAGACCACGGCCGACGCCGAGGGCGGCGCCCGCGCGCACCTTGCCTCCACGGTCGAGTTCCTCGGCGACGAGCACGGCCGCGTGCGCGCCCTGCGCGTGGCGGAGACCGAGTACCGCGAGGACGGCACGCGCGGGCCCAAGGCGGGCACCGAGCGCGAGGTCCAGGCGGACCTGGTGCTGCTGGCGCTGGGCTTCACCGGCATCGAGGAGGGGCTGCTCACGCAGCAGCTCGGCGTGCACGTGACACGCGGGCTCGTGGCCCGGAAGGACGGGTACGAGACCGACGAGCCGGGCGTGTTCGCGTGCGGCGACGCCGGGCGCGGCGCCTCCCTGGTGGTCTGGGCCATCGCCGAGGGGCGTGCGTGCGCGCAGGAGGTCGACGAGTCGCTCGAGCGCTGGTCCCGACTGCCGCACCCCGTGGACCCGGACGACCGCGGCCTCGTCCTCGGCTGAGTCCTCCGTCTCATCTTCCGACGCCACGCGGGCCCGCCCTCCACCGAGGGCGGGCCCGCCCCCTATCGTGGGTCGCATGCGACACGCGAAGATCATCGCCACCTTTGGGCCCGCCACCGACTCCGACGAGACCACCCGCGCCATCATCCGCGCGGGGGCGGACGTCGTCCGCCTCAACATGAGCCACGGCGACCACGCGGTGCATGAGACGTCCTACGAGCGGGTGCGTCGGCTGAGCGTGGAGGAGCGGCGCCCGGTCGCGATCTTCGCGGACCTCCAGGGCCCCAAGATCCGCCTCGGCCGCTTCACCGACGGCCCGCATCTGCTCGAGAGGGGCGATCGGATCACCATCACCACCCGGGACGTGCCCGGGACCCGCGAGCTGGTCGGCACCACCCACAAGGGGCTGCCCGGGGACGTCGCCCCCGGTGACGTGCTCCTGGTGGACGACGGCAAGGTGCGCCTGCGCGCCGTCGAGGTCACGGACACGGACGTGCTGGCCGAGGTCGAGGTGCCGGGCATGGTCTCGGACAACAAGGGGATCAACCTGCCCGGCGTGGCGGTGAACGTGCCGGCCCTGTCCGAGAAGGACGAGCGGGACCTGCGCTGGGCGCTGCGCACCGGCGTGGACATGGTGGCGCTGTCCTTCGTGCGGGACGCCGCGGACGTGGACCGGGTGCACGAGATCATGGACGAGGAGGAGCGCCGGGTCCCGGTCATCGCCAAGATCGAGAAGCCCCAGGCGGTGGAGAACCTCGAGGCCATCGTGGACGCGTTCGACGCCGTCATGGTGGCCCGCGGCGACCTCGGCGTGGAGCTGCCGCTCGAGGACGTGCCCGTGGTGCAGAAGCGCGCAGTGGACCTCGCCCGCCGCTGGGCGAAGCCGGTCATCGTGGCCACGCAGGTGCTCGAGTCGATGATCGACAGCCCGCGCCCGACGCGCGCCGAGGCCTCGGACTGCGCCAACGCCGTGCTCGACGGCGCGGACGCCGTCATGCTCTCGGGCGAGACCTCAGTGGGCGCGTATCCGGTCGAGACGGTCCAGACGATGGCCCGGATCATCGAGTCCACCGAGACCCACGGCCTCGAGCTCATCCACCCGCTCGGCTCGCGTCCGCGCACGCGTGGCGGCGCGATCACCCGGGCCGCCGTCGAGGTCGCGAACCAGCTCGAGATCCCGTTCCTCGCCACGTTCACCGAGTCCGGCGACTCGGCCCGTCGGCTCAGCCGCCTGCGGCCGCGTCAGCCGATCTACGCGTTCACCCACCACGAGCACACGCACAACATCCTGTGCCTGACGTGGGGCGTCTATCCGAAGATGGTCCCGTTCCAGGACTCCACGGACAAGATGACCCTCCAGGTGGAGCAGTCGCTCACATCGGAGGGCATCGCCCAGCACGGCGACCTCGTGGTCATCGCCGCCGGGTCCCCTCCCGGGGCCGTGGGCTCCACGAACACGCTGCGCGTGCACCGCGTGGGCGACGACGCCGCGGGCGGCTCGTCCGCCGCCTCGCCGCAGACGCGCGAGCCGCTCGGCTTCTGGCCGGCCCGCTCCCCGCTCTGACGGGCGCGCGGGCGCCGCTCAGCCGACCTGGTCGATGACGGCCTGCGCGACCTCCCGCATGGTCAGGCGCCGGTCCATGGAGGTCTTCTGGATCCAGCGGAAGGACTCGGCCTCGGTCAGGCGCATCCGCTCCTGGAGCAGCGCCTTGGCCCGGTCCACGATCTTGCGGGTCTCCAGGCGGTCGCCCAGGTCCCGCACCTCGGCCTCGAGGCTGCGCAGCTCGTCGAAGCGGGCCACGGCCAGTTCGATGGCGGGGACCAGGTCGGCCTCGGTGAAGGGCTTGACCACGTAGGCCATGGCCCCGGCCGTCCGGGCGCGCTCCACCAGCTCGCGCTGGCTGAAGGCGGTCAGCATGACCACGGGGGCGAGCCGTTCCCCGGCGATCTCGCCGGCGGCCGCGATGCCGTCCATCACGGGCATCTTCACGTCCATCACCACGATGTCCGGCCGGTGCTCGCGCACGGCCTCGACGGCGGCCCGGCCGTCGCCGGCCTCGGCGACCACCCGGTAGGCCGCCCCGGTGAGCACCTCCACCAGGTCGAGGCGGATCAGGGTCTCGTCCTCGGCGACGACGGCCCGCAGGCCGGTCTCCTCGGGAGGCGTCAGCGTGGACACGTCAGCTCCTTCGTGCGGGCCGGGACGGCGTCAGTGCGGCGCCGCTGGTGGTCCACCAGGCTACCGTGCGCGATGGGCGCGGCGCGGGCGCGGCGGCGGGGACCCTCGCCGGAAGGCCGAGGACGCCGGGTCGGGGCGCTGATAGGGTGATCGAGTCCCGCCTCCGGGCGGCACTGCCCGAATGGTGGAATCGGTAGACACGCCGCACTCAAAATGCGGTGCCGAGAGGCGTGTGGGTTCGAGTCCCACTTCGGGCACCGTCGGCGCGCGGCCACCCGCCGTGTGCGCCGTGTCCGTGATCGATCGACCCGAGCTGAGTGGTGTCCTGTGCTCCTGACCAGCCTCCTGCTGACCCTCCTCTCGGTGGTGGCGGCCGTCCCGGCCTCCCGCGCGCTGGGCAGGGACGCGGGCTGGGTCCTGGCCGCACCCCTGCTCGCCGCCGCCGGCGTGCTGGTCGCGGCGTGGACGGGCGGCGTCCGGACGGAGCACCATCCGTGGATCCCCGCGGTCGGGGTGGACCTCGACCTCCGGCTCAACGGCCTGGCCCTGGTGTTCGCCATGATCGTCCTCGTCATCGGCGCGGCGATCCTCGCCTACTCCAGCCGGTACCTCAGCCGGGACCGCGCGGAGAGCCGCCCCGGCTCCTTCTACCTGCTGATGACCGCGTTCGCGGCGTCGATGCTGCTGCTGGTGCTCGCCGACAACATCGTGGTCCTCTTCGTCGCGTGGGAGTTCACCTCCTTCACCTCCTTCTTCCTCATCGGGCGCTCGGGGGACCACGCCCGCGACCCCGCGATCCGGACCCTGCTCGTGACCGTGGGCGGCGGCCTCGCGCTGCTGGCCGCCGTCGCCATCATGATGGTCACCGCCGGGACGGCCTCGCTCAGCGGCGTCCTGGCCTCGGACATCTGGCAGGACCCCGCCACCAGCACCGTGCTGGCCGTCCTGCTGGCCCTGGCCGCCTTCACGAAGTCCGCGCAGTTCCCGTTCCAGGCCTGGCTGCCGGACTCCATGGTCGCCATCTCCCCGGTCTCCGCGTACCTGCACGCCGCGGCGATGGTGAAGGCCGGCGTGTTCCTGCTGCTCGTGTTCAGCCCCGTGCTGGCCGGCCACGCCGTGTGGTCCACGCTGCTGATCGCATGCGGTCTCATCACGGCGCTGTTCGGCGCGGTCACGGCCCTGCGTCAGCACGACCTGAAGGGCCTGCTCGCCTACTCGACCATGAGCCAGCTCGGCCTGCTGACCGCCGTCATCGGCATCGGCACGACGGCGGCGCTGACGGCCGCGGTCGTGCACACGGTCGCGCACGCCCTGTTCAAGAGCGCCCTGTTCATGCTGATCGGCATCGTGGACCACGAGGCCGGCACCCGGGACCTGCGCATGCTCGCGGGCAGGCACGTGCGCATGCCGGTCACGGGCACGGCCCTGACGCTCGCCGCCGTCTCCATGGCCGGCGTGCCGCCCCTGCTCGGCTTCGTCTCGAAGGAGGGTCTGCTCGACGCCGCCCTCGGCACCCCGGGCCCGGCCTGGGCCGCCCCGGTGGTCACGGGCGCGATCGCGCTGGCCTCCGTCTTCACCGTCGCCTACTCGGGCCGTCTGGTCCTCGGCGCGCTCGGCACGTGGGGCGCGAGCCCGGCCGGCACCGCCCAGCCGTGGGAGTCCGCCCGCGGCGAGGAGGTCCACGAGGCGGGACCGGCCTTCTGGACCATGCCCGTGCTGGCCGCCGTGGCCGGCGTCGTGCTCGGCCTCGCCCCGCAGGCGCTGGACGCCCCCGTCTCCGCCGCCGCCCAGGCCGTGGCAGGCGCGCAGGCGCACGCGCACCTGGCCCTGTGGCACGGTGTGACCCCGGCGCTGCTCCTCTCCGCCGCCGTGATCGCCACGGGCCTCGTCCTGGTGCTGCTGCGCCGCCCCGTGGAGCGGGTCGCCGCGCGCACGGGCCTGCCCTTCTCGGCCCTGGACATCGTGGACGACATCCGCTTCGGCCTGGTGCGGCTGGGCGAGGTCGTCGGGCGTCACTCCGGCGGCATGGCGCCCCGGGCGCACCTGCTCATCCCGTCCGTCATGCTCGGCGTCCTCGCGGTCGTCGGGGTCCTGCTCGTGGACGAGCTGCCGGACGTGGTCGGTCAGACCGCGCGCTGGCACGACTGGGCGCTCGTCGTCCTCGTGGCCGTGGGCGTCGCCGCGACCCTGCGCGCCCGCACCCGCATCGCCGCGATGGTGGTCGTGGGCACCGTCGGCTTCGGCGTGACGCTGTGGTTCTTCACCCTCGGCGCCGTGGACGTGGCCCTGACCCAGATGCTCGTCGAGGTCCTCACCGTGTGCGTGATGGTGCTGCTGCTGCGCCGCCTGCCGCGCCGCTTCCGGCGCGACCCCGCACCGCGCCGCGCCGGCGCCCTCGTGGCCGCGACGATCGCCGGCGTCGCCTCCACCGTCGGCGTCCTGGCCTTCACCGGTCGGCGCGACATGTCCGAGATCGCGCGCTACTACCTCACCGAGACCTACGAGCAGGCCGGCGGCGTGAACGTCGTCAACGTGATCCTCGTGGACTTCCGCGCGCTCGACACCCTGGGCGAGATGACGGTGCTCGGCGTGACCGGACTGACCGTCGCGGCGCTGCTGATGAACCGCGCCCCCGTCCGGGCGCTGCGCAGCATCGTCGACGAGCGCTCCCCGCTCGCGCACGTGCACGAGAACCTCGTCTACGCGCGCACCTTCGGCCGCGGTCTCGGGCCCGTGATCATCGCGATGTCCGCCCTGCTGCTGCTGCGCGGGCACTACGAGCCGGGCGGCGGCTTCATCGCGGCCCTCGTGGCCGGTGCGGGCTACGCCCTCATGTACCTGTCGGCCGACACCGACCGCGACCGGCGCCTGCGGTGGCCCTACCTCACGCTCATCGGCAGCGGCGTGGCCCTGGGCACCGCCGCCGGTCTGACCGGCTACCTCACGGGCGAGGGCTTCCTGGCCGCCTCCGGGGTGAAGATCCTCGGCTACGGACTGTCCACCACCCTGGTCTTCGACATGGGCGTGTACCTGTGCGTGCTCGGCCTCGTGGTCGCCGCGTTCACCCTCCTGGGCCCGGACACGGTCGAAGAGGCGCCCGACGACGGCGACGCACCCGAGAAGGCCGCACCCGGCGCGGCCACGACGCGAGAGGAGGCGACCCGATGACCGTCGCGATCACCGTGGGCCTGCTGATGTTCGGCGCGGTCTACCTGTTCTCCAAGCGCGAGCTGCTGCGCGTGATCCTCGGCATGGTGCTGCTGGGCCACGCCGGCAACCTCGCCATCCTCGCCGCGGGCGGCACCGACCGGCGCGCCCTGCCGTTCATCGGGAACGGGGACGTGGCTGCGCAGGCCGACCCGCTGCCCCAGGCGTTCGTGCTGACGGCGATCGTCATCTCCTTCGCCGTCACCGTGCTGCTGCTCGTGCTCGCCGTGACGGGCCGGTCCGACGACCAGGTGGCCGACCCCGCCGAGGACGCCGACCCGCACGAGCTCGCCGCCGCGGACGCCCGCTTCCCGCGCGCCGAGCTGGGCGCCGCCGTGCGCCACCTCGCCACGCAGCCCCAGCCCGTGCTGCACGGCAGCCACCGCCATGACGACCGGGAGGAGCGCCGGTGAGCCTCGACGCCCTGGGCCTGGCCCTGCCGCTGTTCGTGGCCGTCCCCCTGCTGGCCGGCGGCCTGCTCGTGATCGCGGGGGAGCGTCCGGGGCTGCACCGCCGGGTCCTGCTCTCGCTGCTCGGGCTGAGCTCGCTCGGCGGCGCCGGGCTCATCCTGCTGACCCTGGACGGCACCGTGGTGGCCGGGGGCGTGGGCGGCTGGCCGGACGGCATCGCCATCGCGTTCGCCGCCGACACGTTCACCGGCCTGATGCTCACCCTCACCGCCGGACTCTCGTGGGTGGGCGCCCTGTTCGCCTACGGCTCCCGCGTGACGAACTCCGTCTACTTCGCGCCGCTGCTGCTCGTCCTCACGGCCGGGGTGAACGGCGCCCTGCTGACGGCGGACCTGTTCAACCTCTTCGTGTTCATCGAGGTCATGCTGCTGCCGTCCTACGGCCTGTTCGTCCTCTCCGCCAACCGGCGCGAGCCCCTGCGCCGCGTGGACGGCGCCCGCCTCTACGTCACGCTGAACCTGTTCACCTCCACGATCCTCGTGGTCGGCGTCGGCTTCATCTACGGCATCACGGGCAGCGTCAACCTCGCCGTGCTGGCCGGCGCGGCGGCACGGGACGAACGGGTCGCCGTCGCCGGGTTCATGGTGCTGTTCGCCCTGTCCATCAAGGCGTCCGTGGTGCCCCTGCACGGCTGGCTGTCCAAGGCGTACCCCTCGACGTCGCCGGCGGTCACCGCGATCTTCTCCGCCCTGCACACCAAGGTGGGCGTCTACGCGATCTACCGCATCTACTCCGTGCTCTACGACGGCGAGCCACGCTACCTGTGGGCCATCCTGGTCCTGTGCTCGCTCACGCTCGTGATCGGCGCGGTCGCCTCCCTCGGGGAGCAGAGCACCCGTGCGATCCTCTCGTGGCAGATGGTCAGCGGCATCGGCGGCATCCTGGTCGGCGTCGGCCTGTCCACGCAGCTCGGCCTGGCCGCCGGCATCTTCTACATGATCCACCACATGGTCGTCATGACCTCCCTGTTCACCGCGACGGGCGCCGTCGAGGTCCGATACGGCTCCGGCCGGCTGGCGGACCTGCAGGGCCTGGCCCGGCGTGAGCCGCTGATCGCCGCCGCGTACTTCGCGGGCCTGCTCTCCCTGGTGGGGATCCCGCCGTTCTCCGGGTTCGCGGGCAAGCTCATGCTCGTGGTCGCCGGCGTGGAGGCGGGCCGGACCGTCGTCGTGGCCGTCGTGCTCGTCGCGTCGCTGCTGAGCCTGTGGGCGCTGCTGCGCATCTGGAACGGCTGGTTCTGGGGCGAACCCGAGATGCCCCGCCACCACCGGGAGCGCCTCGAGACGGCCGCCCTGCCGATCGTGGAGGCCCACGCGGACGGCGCGGCCGCCTCGGCCGGCACCCCCGACGGCCCCGCGGCCGTCCACACCCCCACGGGTGTGCTGCCCGTGGTCTTCAGCCGGGACGAGGACCTCACCCGCTCCCGGATCCCCTTCTCGCTAGCCCTGCCGGCGGTCCTCACCGCGGCCCTGTCCCTCGCGCTCGGCCTGGGCGCGCAGGGCCTGTGGCTGGCCTCGGACACGGCCGCCCAGGGGCTGACGGACACGCATGCGTATGTGGAGGCGGTGATCGGCCGATGAGCCAGGCACACCAGTACGACGACGGCACGCAGGACTTCCGCGACGGCACGGCCAGCGTGTGGTCGTGGCCGCTGCGCCTGGCCGGCTTCGTGCTCTGGTACCTGTGGGCCCTCGTCACGTCCTCGGGCGCGGTCCTGCACGACCTGATCACCCCCGGCGACGACGCCCGCTCGGGCATCGCCCGGGTGCGCACCAGCTGCCGCACGGACCTGGAGGTCACCGTCCTGTCCTCGCTCATCACCCTCACCCCGGGCACCCTCACCCTCGGCACCCGTCGGGCGGGCGCCGTCGACGACGAGCCGGGCGATCCGGATGCGCGCCGCCTGCTCTACGTGCACGGCCTGTACTTCGACGACGCGGACGGCCTGCGCGCGGACATCCACGACATGGAGCGGCGCATGCTCCATGCGCTGCGTCGGACGGGGGTGGCCGCGTGAGCCTGACCGATCTGCACTACGACTGGTCCCTGATCGGGATCGACGTGGGCATCGCGCTGCTGCTCGTCGCCGCCGTCGTCTCCGCCTACCGGATCCTCGTGGGGCCCCTGGACGCCGACCGGGCCGTCTCCGGCGACCTGCTCACGTTCAGCGTCACCGGCATGGTCACGCTGTTCGGGGTCCGGGCGGCCAACGTCTTCACGTTCGACCTGGTGCTCATCGCCGCGATCACCGGGTTCCTGACCGGCATGTCCCTGGCCCGTGCGCTGACGCGCGGGCGACGCTGAGGAGGCCATCCCCATGGACACCGCGATGAACGTCATCGGCTCGCTCATGATCGTGCTGGGCGCGCTCGTCTTCCTCGGCGCCGCCCTGGGCCTCGTGCGCTTCCCGGACCCCTACACGCGGATCTCCGCCACCGGCACGGCCGGCGGCGTCGGCATGATCCTGCTCGTGGTCGGGGCCCTGCTCCACATGCCCTCGGTGGCCAACGTGGTCAAGGTCGTGCTGATCGTGGTCCTGCAGCTCGGGACGGCGTCGGTGGCGACGATGGCCCTGGCCCGTTCGGCCTATCTCACGGGGGTGCCCATGAACCCCGGGCACTATGACGAGCTCGCCGAGGACACCCCGGGGCGCGAGCACGGCGAGCCCGCTCCCCGCGCGCCGGACGAGGTCTGAGACCGCCCGCACGCGGCGTCGGCCCGGCCCGTCCCGTCTCCCGGGGCGGGCCGTGCCGCCTCAGGGGCGCGGCGCCAGGACCAGGTTGGTGATGCGGGCGGTCGAGAGCCGCCGGCCCTGCCCGTCCGTCATCACCACCTCATGGGTGACGAGGGTGCCGCCCAGGTGGACGGCGGTCGCGGTGCCGGTCACGAGGCCCGAGCGGACGGCCCGGTGGTGCGTGGCGCTGATCTCGACCCCGACGACGTTGCGGTCCGGCCCGGCGTGGATTTTCGCGGCCATCGAGCCCAGGGACTCGGCGAGGACGAGGTGGGCGCCGCCGTGCAGCAGCCCGACGGGCTGCTCGTTGCCTGCCACGGGCAGGGTGGCGACGGCGCGCTCGGCCGTGAGCTCGAGGAAGCGCAGGCCCATCTTCTGGGCCAGGGGGCTGATCGCCGCGCCGCCGAGCGCGGCGACGAGCTCGGGCGTCAGACCGGCCTCGGCGCAGGCCGCCGCCAGCTCGGCGGGGCTCAGCTCGGGGGTGACGCCGGGGCGGTACACGCGGTCGGAGGCGGCGGGGGTGGTCGCGGTGTGCTCACTCATGAGCACTAGGCTGGCACACGCGACCGGTGCGCCCCGCGCCGCGCGCCGAGAGGAGACGTGAGTACCCATGGCGGCAGATCCGACCCCAGAGGCCCCACAGCGGCTGCTGGTCCTGGATGGGCACTCGATGGCGTTCCGCGCGTTCTACGCGCTGCCCGCCGAGAACTTCGCCACGGACACGGGCCAGCACACGAACGCCGTGTATGGCTTCACCGCCATGCTCCTGACCATGATCCGGCAGCAGCGGCCCACGCACGTGGCCGTGGCGTTCGACCTCTCCGGGCCCACGTTCCGCTCCGAGGAGTACGGGGAGTACAAGGCCGGCCGCTCCGAGACGCCCGCGGAGTTCGCGGGCCAGATCGAGCTGACCGTGAAGGTCATGGAGGCCCTGGGCATCCCCACGCTCACGCTGGAGGGCTACGAGGCCGACGACATCGTGGCCACACTGTCCGCGCGCGCCGAGGAGGCGGGGTGGGAGGCCGTCGTCGTCTCCGGTGACCGGGACGCGTTCCAGCTCATCTCCGAGCGCACCACCGTGCTCTACCCCAAGAAGGGCGTCTCCGACATCCCGCCGATGGATGCGGACGCCGTCATGGCCAAGTACGGGGTCGCCCCCGCCCAGTACCCCGAGCTCGCGGCCCTCGTCGGCGAGGCCGCGGACAACCTGCCCGGAGTGCCCGGCGTCGGCCCCGGGTTCGCCGCGAAGTGGCTGAAGCAGTACGGGGACCTCGACGGCGTGCTCGCGCACGCGCACGAGATCACGGGCAAGAAGGGGGAGGCGCTGCGCGAGCATCTCGAGGACGTGCGCCGCAACCGCCGCCTCAACGCCCTCGTGCGCGACCTCGACCTGCCGATCGGGCTCGAGGCGATGCGGCTCGAGATGCCGGAGCGCGAGCCCGTGGAGGAGCTGTTCGACGCGTTGCAGTTCAACCGCATCCGGGAGCGCGTGTTCGAGGTGTTCGGTGAGCGGGTGGGCGAGGACGCGCCGCCCCCCGAGGTCGAGGCCGCCCCGGAGTTCACCGAGGCGACGACGGCCGAGGACGTGCGTGCCTTCCTCGCCGCCGAGGCCGGCACCCTGCTCGGCGTCCACGTGGACGTCGAGGGCCCGGCCCTGCTGCCCCGCCGCAAGGTGCCCGTGCCCGGCACGTTCGGCACGCCCGTCGGCGTCGCGCTGGTGGGCGAGCACGCGGGCCTGCACGTGAGCCTCGACGGCGACGCCCCGGACCCGGCGCTGGTCGGCGCCGTGCGCGAGGCCCTCGGCGAGGGCGGACTCGCCA
Organism: Micrococcus sp. GbtcB5; assembly: GCF_019091605.1. Classification (NCBI taxonomy): domain Bacteria; kingdom Bacillati; phylum Actinomycetota; class Actinomycetes; order Micrococcales; family Micrococcaceae; genus Micrococcus; species Micrococcus sp. GbtcB5. The sequence goes on along the minus strand of NZ_JAGXJK010000002.1, from coordinate 109,512 downwards.
AGGCCGTGCACGACCTCAAGCGCACGCTCAAGGCGCTGGCCGCGCCCACCGAGGGGGACGGGCTCGGCCGGGACGCGGCCCTGGACGGCGTGGTGGACGACGTGCTGCTTTCGGCCTACCTGATCCAGCCGGACCGGCGGGACACCTCGCTCGAGGCGCTGGCGGAGGCGCATCTGCACACCCCCCTCACCGCCCCGCGCGAGCCCGCTCAGCAGCGGGCGCAGGGGACGTTCGACCTCGACGGGGGTCAGGCCGCCGCCGAACGCGCGGACCGCGCCGCGGACGCCGTGCGGGCCGCCTGGGTGGTGCGCCGTCTCTCGACCCAGTTCACGCCCCAGGTGCTCGACCGCGGGGCCCAGCGGCTGCTGCAGGAGCTCGAGATCCCGCTCTCGCGGCTGCTCGCCCGGATGGAGCTGACCGGCATCGCCGTCGACGTCGACGCCCTGACCGGCCTGCGCGAGGACTTCACCGCCGCCGCCGACGCCGCCAAGGAGTCCGCGTGGGCGTCCGTCGCGGAGGAGACCGGCGGGATGCAGGTCAACCTCGGCTCGCCCAAGCAGCTGCAGGAGGTGCTGTTCGAGCGGCTCAACATGCCGCGCACGCGCAAGACCAAGACCGGCTACTCCACGGACGTGGACTCGCTGCAGGACCTGCTCGAGCAGACCCGGCACCCGTTCCTCGAGAACCTGATGGCCCACCGCGACGCCACGAAGCTCCGGCAGACCGTGGAGGGGCTGCTCGAGACCGTCGCCCCGGACGGCCGCATCCACACCACCTACTCGCAGACCGCCGCCGCCACGGGCCGGCTGTCCTCGCTGCACCCGAACCTCCAGAACATCCCGGTGCGCACCGAGGCGGGCCGCCGCATCCGTGAGGTGTTCGTGGCGCACGAGGTGGCCGGCGAGCAGGCCGTGCTGCTCTCGGCCGACTACTCCCAGATCGAGATGCGCATCATGGCGCACCTGTCCGAGGACGAGGGGCTGATCCAGGCCTTCCGCGAGGGTGAGGACCTGCACTCGTTCGTCGGCTCGCAGGTGTTCGGCGTGGACCCGGACGACGTCACCGCCGAGCAGCGCGCCAAGGTGAAGGCGATGAGCTACGGCCTGGCCTACGGGCTGTCCTCCTTCGGGCTGTCCAAGCAGCTGAAGATCTCGGTGGACGAGGCGCGCGGCCTCATGAAGGGCTACTTCGACCGCTTCGGCGGCGTGCGCGACTACCTGCGCGACGTCGTCGCGCAGGCCCGACAGGACGGGTACACCTCGACGATCGAGGGGCGCCGCCGCTACCTCCCGGACCTCAGCTCGGACAACCGTCAGCTGCGGGACATGGCCGAGCGCGCCGCGCTCAACGCCCCCATCCAGGGCTCGGCCGCGGACATCATCAAGCGCGCGATGCTCGACGTGCAGGCCGGCCTCGAGGAGCACGGGCTGGCCTCGCGCCTGCTGCTGCAGGTCCACGACGAGCTCATCCTCGAGGTCCCGGCCGCCGAGCTCGAGAAGGCCACGGCGCTCCTGAAGGAGCGGATGGGCCGGGCCGCCGAGCTCTCCGTGCCGCTCGACGTGCACGTCGGCCAGGGAAGGAGCTGGCATGACGCCGCACACTGACGCGCCGGAGGGTCCGTCGCTGCGGCGGCTGGCCGACGCCGCCGAGGACCGGCTCGGCGAGCACGGCCTCGCGCTGCGCGACCTCGGGGTCCTCGGCCCCGAGGACCCCGCCGCATCGCACTTCGCGGCCGCGGTCGAACGGGGCTTCTACGAGACGGTGCCCACGGGCGCCGCGCTCCGCCAGCAGCTCGAGGCCCACGCGGCCGACGGACGGCGCCGGCTCGGCGTCTACGCGCCGGGGGACGACCCGGCGGCCCGCCGCCCCGCCGCCACCTTCGAGGACTTCGTGCAGCCGCTGACCACGTCGCCCGGCCGCACCGTCGACGCCTGGCTGATCACCGACGTGACCGTCTCGCCGGACGCCCGCCGGCGCGGCGTGCTGCGGGCCATGATGCTCAGGTCCCTCGCGGACGCCCGCGACGCCGGCCTCTGCGCGGCCGCCCTGACCGCGACCGAGGCCGCCATCTACGGCCGCTTCGGCTTCGGGGCCGCCACCCGGTGGCACGCCGTGCGGATCGACGTCTCGGGCGCCCCCGCGTTCACGGGCGCCCCGGCCGGCGGGCGGGTCACGGTCGAGGAGCCGCGGGAGATCCCCGGCCTCGTGGACGAGCTGTACGGGCGGGTGCTGCCGGCCACCCCGGGCTCGGTCCAGCGGACCTCGTTCAGCGTGCCTCGCTGGGAGGACCGCGAGGCGAGTCGGAACGAGGGGCGCGGCTCGGGGCTGTACGCGGCGGTCCACCGCGACGACGACGGGCGGGTCCAGGGCGTCGCGCTGTATCGGTTCGAGGGCTGGGAGAAGGAGCCGCCCACGATCACCGTCACCGCGTTCCTCGCGGCGACCGCCGACGCGCGGCGCGGGCTCGTCCACCACCTGGCCCGACTGGACCTGGTCGAGCGGATCGAGTGGGGCCGCGCGCCCGAGCCCGGTTGGCTCGAGGCGCTCTTCGTCGACGAGCGGCGGGTGAGTCGGCACCGCGGCTCCGACGACCTGTACCTGCGGGTCCTGAACCTGCCCGCCGCCATGGCGGCCCGTGGCTGGGCGGGCGACGGGGAGGTCGTCGTCGCCGTCGAGGACGCGCTCGGCGCGATCGACGGGACGTGGCGGCTCACCGTCCGCCAGGGGCGCGGCGCCGCTGAGCGGTTGGGCCCCGCGGCCGACGCCGTGGGCCTGGACGCGGGACTCCGGCTCGACGCGGCCCGGTTCTCCGCGCTCTGGCTCGGCGGGCACTCCCGCGGGGCCGGCGCCGCGGTGCTGGCGGAGGCCGGTGTCGTGGCGGAGCTGCGGGCCGGCGCGGCGGAGGCGTTCGACGGGCTTGTGCGACCCAGCCGACCCCTGCACACCCTCGTCGGCTTCTGATACGCTGGACGAGCACATTCGTGCGCATTTGATACATGTCCATCACGACCCACGCCGGGTGGGGCCCCTCTGGTGCCCGGATGTCGCCCACCGGCGGCATCGATCCCGACGTGACCCCCGATCCCAACGGAGTCCCTCCTACATGACCACCACTTCCAACGCCCCGCAGGTCGCCATCAACGACATCGGCTCTGCCGAGGACCTGCTCGCCGCCATCGACGCGACCATCAAGTACTTCAACGATGGCGACCTCGTCGAGGGCACCGTCGTCAAGGTGGACCGCGACGAGGTCCTGCTCGACATCGGCTACAAGACCGAGGGCGTCATCCCGTCCCGCGAGCTGTCCATCAAGCACGACGTGGACCCGGACGAGGTCGTGGCCGTGGGCGACACCGTCGAGGCCCTGGTCCTCACCAAGGAGGACAAGGAGGGTCGCCTGATCCTCTCGAAGAAGCGCGCCCAGTACGAGCGCGCCTGGGGCGACATCGAGAAGATCAAGGAGGAGGACGGCGTCGTCGAGGGCACCGTCATCGAGGTGGTCAAGGGCGGCCTCATCCTCGACATCGGCCTGCGCGGCTTCCTCCCGGCCTCCCTCGTGGAGATGCGCCGCGTGCGCGACCTGGCCCCCTACATCGGCCAGAAGCTCGAGGCGAAGATCATCGAGCTGGACAAGAACCGCAACAACGTGGTCCTGTCCCGCCGCGCCTGGCTCGAGCAGACCCAGTCCGAGGTCCGCTCCAACTTCCTCCACAAGCTGGAGAAGGGCCAGGTCCGCAACGGCACCGTGTCCTCCATCGTCAACTTCGGCGCCTTCGTGGACCTGGGCGGCGTGGACGGCCTCGTGCACGTCTCCGAGCTGTCCTGGAAGCACATCGACCACCCGTCCGAGGTCGTCGAGGTGGGCCAGGAGGTCACCGTCGAGGTCCTCGAGGTGGACATGGACCGCGAGCGTGTCTCCCTGTCGCTGAAGGCGACCCAGGAGGACCCGTGGCAGCTCTTCGCCCGCACCCACGCCCTCGGCCAGGTCGTGCCGGGCAAGGTCACCAAGCTCGTGCCGTTCGGTGCGTTCGTCCGCGTGGAGGACGGCATCGAGGGCCTCGTGCACATCTCGGAGCTGGCCTCGCGCCACATCGACACCGCCGAGCAGGTCGTGTCGGTCAACGACGAGCTGTTCGTCAAGGTCATCGACATCGACCTCGAGCGTCGCCGCATCTCCCTGTCCCTCAAGCAGGCCAACGAGGGCGTGGACCCCGAGGGCACCGAGTTCGACCCGGCGCTCTACGGCATGGCCGCGGAGTACGACGAGGAGGGCAACTACAAGTACCCCGAGGGCTTCGACGTCGAGACCAACGAGTGGATGGAGGGCTTCGAGACCGAGCGCGCCGCCTGGGAGCAGCAGTACGCCGACGCTCAGGCCCGCTGGGAGGCCCACAAGGAGCAGGTGCGCCGCTCCCTCCAGGAGGAGGCCACCGCCGGCGCCGACGCCGGTGCGGGCCTGGGCGGCTCGTCCTACTCCTCCGAGGCCCCGTCCTCGGACGGAGGCACCCTGGCCTCCGACGAGGCCCTCGCCGCCCTGCGCGAGAAGCTCACCGGCAACTGATCGCCGCGGTGCGTGACCGTCCCTGACGGCCCGCGCCGAGCACCCGACGCCCCGTCCCTCCCTCCGGAGGGGCGGGGCGTCGTCGCGTCCCGGGGGGCTGGCCGTGGGGGAGCGGACGGGACCCGACGGCCGCGCTCAGCGGCGCTCGGAGACCGTCACGGTGAACGTGCGGTCGCGCGCCGTCTGCCGGGTCGGCCCGACGAGGTCCTCCAGCACCGGCCGGTACCGCAGGTGCGAGTTCCAGACGCACCACAGCCGGCCGCCCGGCTCCAGCACCCGCGCCGCGGCCGCCACCAGCCGGTGGGCCACGGAGGGGTCCACGGCGTTGCCGTCGTGGAACGGGGGATTCAGGAGCACGCACTCCTCCGTCCCGTCCGGCCACGTGGCCAGGGCGTCGTCGCGCACGGCCCGGACGCGGTCCGCCACGCGGTTCGCGCGGGCCGTGGCCAGCGTCGAGGCCACCGCCACGGCGGACTGGTCGGTGGCCAGCACGGTGACGTGCGGCCACAGCCGCGCCGCCCCGACCGAGAGCAGCCCGTTGCCGCAGCCCAGGTCCACGACGCGCCCGGGCGGGCGCGGGTCGTCGGCGAGCGAGGCGAGCAGCAGACGGGAGCCCGGGTCGGCGGCGGCACCACCGAAGGCGCCGGCGTGGGCCACCAGATGCAGGCTCCCCACGCCGGGGACGTCGCGGTCGGCCTCCTCCGGTGGCCGGGGGGTCACGCCGGGACGCGGGCCCCGGGCCGTGAGCACGCGCGCCTTGCGGCGGCCCCGTCCGGCGACGACGTCCTCGAAGGCCGCGCCGAGCACCGCGTTCATGCGCGGGCTCATGTGCTTGTCGCGGCCGCCGGCCAGCAGGACCACGCCGGGGTCGGCCGCGGCTGCGACGATCCGGGACAGCCGGTCGAGCTCGTCGAGCGAGCGGGGCAGCGGCAGCAGGACCGTCCGGGCTCCCCGGGCCGCGTCCTCGGGCGTGGCCGTTCGCTCGAGCTCGCCCGCCTCCCCGCCGAGGCGACCGGCGGCGCGCCACGCGGCGAGGTTCGCGTCCAGCGAGCGCTCGGCGGAGGCGTCGTCCTGGTGGATCCGCACGTCGTGGCCGGCCGTGAGCAGGGGCAGGGTCAGCGCGCCGTGCCGGTCCTCCAGGACGGCCACCGGGCCGGGGACGTGCCCGCTCGCGATCCACCCGGCCAGGGTGTCGAGCAGGAGCAGGTCCGCCGCGTCGTGGGCCTGGCGGTCGGGCTCGGTCGGCAGCGGCCACCGATCCAGCGCCGCGAAGTCCACGCCCGCGGTGAGGTCGTCCGGCAGCCCGCCACGGGCGACATCGGGGGTGACCCCCCGGGGCAACGGCTCACTCATGGTCCACCCAGTCCTCTCCGATCCGTTCCGCACGCCCCGCGCCGGCCGTGACGTCCGCGAGCCGCGCCGCGAACGCCGCGCGGGCCTCCTCGGTGTCCGGCACGCCGACCGTCAGGCGGACCGCCGCGGCGCCGTAGCTCGCTTCCAGCACCGACACGCCCGCCGCGCGCAGCTCGTTCTCCCACCGGCCGGCGTCGGTGTGGGGCGCCTCCACCGCGAGCAGGGCCAGCCGGGAGCGGGTGCGCAGCGGGGCGGCGTCGAGTGCCCCGGACACCGAGTCCGAGTAGGCGCGCACCAGGCCCCCGGCGCCCAGCTTGATCCCCCCGAACCAGCGCACGACGACGGCGCACACGTCCGTCAGGTCGGTCCGGCCCGGCGCGGTCTCGCGCTGGAGGACGGCCTCGAGCATGGGGACGCCGGCCGTGCCGGCGGGCTCGCCGTCGTCGCTGGAGCGCATCCGGTCCCGGGCGGGGCCGAGGACGAACGCGCTGCACACGTGCCGCGCGTCGTGGTGCCGGCGCCGCAGGACGGCGACCATCTCGCGCGCCTGCGCCTCGTCCTCGACGCGCCCGAGGTAGGTGAGGAAGCGGCTGCGGCGGATCTCCACCTCCCGTTCCAGCCAGCCGTCGGGGTCGCGGGCGGACGCCGGCAGGACCGTGCAGCGCGCGGTCGGGGCGGGGGCGGGATCGGGCATGACCCCACCCTAGGGGCTGGCCGAGGACGGGCACGCCGTCGAGCCCCGACGTGAGCTTCGGTACAGTGGAAGACCGTGCCACCCGGCACCGGCCCACCGGTGAGCGAGCACGCGTGCCGCCGCGGGCCTCCCACGACCCTGTCCCGGGAGACTCATGACTTCCCCGCTCACTCGCCTGCACGACACGTTGGGGCTCCGCACGAGTCCGGCGATCTTCTTCGGCTCGGCCGCCGCGGTCGTGCTCTTCACCGCCGCGATGGGCCTGTTCCCTGGCCCGGTCCAGGCGGCCTTCGGCGTGGTCTCGAGCTGGCTGCGCTACGACGTCGGCTGGATCTACACCCTCAGCCTGACCCTGCTGGTGGCGTTCCTGTTCATCCTCGCCGTGACCCGGTACGGCCGGGTCAAGCTCGGCGACGACGACGCGGTGCCGGAGTACTCCGGCCTGACCTGGTTCGGCATGATGTTCGCCGCCGGCGTCGGCGCGGTGCTGATGTTCTGGGGCATCGCGGAGCCGATGAACCACTACGCCAACCCGCCCATGGCGGGGACGGAGCCGTTCTCCGACCGCGCGGCCTCGGAGGCCATGGCGATCGCGAACTTCCACTTCGGCATCCACATGTGGGCGATCCTGCTCGTCCCGGGCCTGTGCTTCGGCTACTTCACGTACAAGCGCAAGCTGCCCCCGCGCGTGTCCTCCGCCTTCCAGCCCCTCCTCGGCGATCGCATCCACGGCCCCATCGGCAAGACGATCGACATCATCGCCGTGGTCTCCACCGTGTTCGGCCTCGGCGTGTCCGTGGGCCTGGGCGCCCTGCAGATCAACGCGGGCATGAACTACGTGCTGGGCACCCCCGTGGCCGGCTGGGTCCAGGCGCTCATCCTGGCCGTCGTCACCGCCGTGGGCACGGCCTCCGTGCTGGTCGGCATGGACAAGGGCGTCAAGCGGCTGTCCTACGCCAACATCCTGCTGGCGATCGCCCTGCTCGTGTACGTCCTGATGTGGGCCGTCTCCAGCATGGACGTCATCCGCGGCACCGTGCAGGCGATCGGCGAGTACGCCTCCATGCTGCCCGTGCTCTCCACCTACAACGACACGTACAACTCGGGCCAGTGGTCCGGTGACTGGACCGTTTTCTACTGGGCCTGGACCGTGACGTGGGCGCCCTTCGTGGGGATGTTCTTCGCCCGCATCTCACGCGGCCGCACCATCCGCTCCTTCATCATGGCCGGCCTCGGCCTGCCCACGGCGTTCGTCATCATCTGGATGGGCATCTACGGCTACTCCGCGTTCCAGTCGGACCGCGCCACCGCGCCGGCGCCGGGCCAGGGCGGTGACCTCACGCAGACGATCGTCACCGACGGCAACGTCCAGGCCGCCCTGTTCCAGCACCTGCAGGGCACGCCGCTCTACACGGTGGCCGCGGTCGTGGCGCTCGTGGTCATCACGCTGTTCTTCATCACCTCGATCGACTCGGGCGCGCTCGTGATGGACGCGATGGCCAATGGCCACGAGGATGCCGCGCCCCGCCGCCAGTCCGTGTTCTGGGCCGTGTCCATCGGCGCGGTCTGCGCGGCCATCATCCTCACCGCGGGCGAGAACGGCCTGGCGGCGCTGCAGGAGGTCATCATCGTGATCGGCCTGCCCATCCTGCTCATCACCGTCACGCAGGCCGCACTGCTGCTGCAGGCCCTGCGCGAGGACGCGGGTGCCGCGCGGCCCATGCGGACCCGCCAGTGGAAGCAGGTGCTGCCGGTCGAGGAGTACCGCCGCCGCGCCACCGAGGACGGCGTGGACGTCTCGGACTTCGTGATCCGCCCCGAGTTCGAGGTCGGCACCGAGCCGGAGAACGACACGCACACCCCGAAGACGTGGCACCAGCAGCGCATCGACGCGGCCAAGGCCCTCGTCACCGTCGGCCTGACCGGCGGCATCGCCGCGGGCCGCACCGAGGTCGGCGCGGAGCTCGAGCGGCTGGGCGCCGTCGTCGTGGAGTTCGACGACCTGATGGGGGAGATCCTCGTGCCCGGCAACCCCGTGCTCGAGGAGCTCCGCTCGGTCTTCGGCGAGGACATCGTCCGCGCGGACGGCACCCTGGACGCGCGCACCCTCAACCGGCTCACCACCGAGAGCTCGACCGCCCGGATGCGCATGTACGAGATCGTCTCCCCGGCGGTGCGCGACGAGGCGAACCGCCGGGCCCGCGAGATCGGCGAGGACTCCGTGCTGGTGGTCGACCTGGCCCTGCTGGCCGAGACCGGCTCCGGACAGGACTTCGACCAGGTGCTGGCCGTCTCCGCTCCCGCCGAGGTGCGCGTCGCCCGGCTCATGGAGTCCCACGACATGACCCGCGAGCGGGCCTGGGCCTTCATCGACGAGGAGGCGGCGGACGAGGAGCGGGCCGAGATCGCGGACACCGTGATCGAGAACGACGGCTCGCTCGAGGACCTGCAGGAGGCCGTCCGGGCATACTGGGAGGCCAAGATCCAGCCTCAGCTCGAGGCCGCCCGAGGAGAGCGCGTATGACCGAGACCGACCCGGTGGCCGAACGGCCGCGCGTCCATGTGGGCCTGACCGGCGGGATCGCCGCCGGCAAGTCCGCGGTGGCCCGTGTCCTGCAGGAGCGTGGCGCGCTCCTGGTGGACTCGGACGCCCTCGCCCGGCTGGTCCTCGAGAAGGGCACCGACGGGCTGGCCGCCGTCCAGGACGAGTTCGGGGACCGCGTCATCACCGCGGACGGTGAGCTCGACCGCGTCGAGATGGCCCGCATCGTCTTCGGGGACGAGGGCGCCCGACAGCGCCTGAACCGCATCGTGCACCCCCGGATCCGGGCTGCGGCCCGGCGCATCGTCGCCGAGGCCGGGCCGGACGCCGTCGTGGTCCAGGACGTGCCGCTGCTGGTGGAGACCGGGCAGGCGGACGCGTTCGACCTCGTGATCGTGGTGGAGGCCCCGCTCGAGGAGCGCCTGCGCCGGATGGTGGAGGACCGCGGCATGAGCCGCGCGGACGCCGAGGCGCGGATCGCGGCCCAGGCCACGGACGAGCAGCGGCGCGCCGTCGCGGACGTGGTCATCGTCAACGACGCCGACCTCGAGCGGCTCGCGTCCGTGGCGAACCAGGTGTGGGACCGGTTCCTCGCCCCCGGCGCGGCTGAGCCCTCGGCGGACTGACCGCCGGGGTGTCCGGGGCGCGACGTAGGGTTCTGCCATGAGCCTGGCCCAGAAGATCAACCGCGTCGTCGCCCCGTTCGAGGTCATCTCCCCCTACCAGCCCTCCGGTGACCAGCCGAAGGCCATCGCCGAGCTCGCCGAGCGCGTGGAGGCGGGGGAGAAGGACGTCGTCCTGATGGGCGCCACCGGCACGGGCAAGTCGGCGACGACGGCGTGGCTCGTCGAGCGCCTCCAGCGGCCCACGCTGGTGATGGTGCAGAACAAGACGCTCGCGGCGCAGCTGGCCAACGAGTTCCGGGAGCTGCTGCCCAACAACGCGGTCGAGTACTTCGTCTCCTACTACGACTACTACCAGCCCGAGGCGTACGTCCCGCAGACGGACACCTTCATCGAGAAGGACTCCTCCATCAACGAGGAGGTCGAGCGGCTGCGCCACTCGGCCACGAACGCGCTGCTGACCCGGCGGGACGTGATCGTGGTGGCCACCGTCTCCTGCATCTACGGCCTCGGCACGCCCGAGGAGTACATCGAGCAGATGGTCACCCTGCGCCGCGGTGCGGAGATGGACCGGGACGTGCTCCTGCGGCGGTTCGTGCAGATGCAGTACGTGCGCAACGACGTCGACTTCCACCGCGGCACCTTCCGGGTGCGGGGGGACACCGTGGAGATCATCCCCATGTACGAGGAGCTCGCGGTGCGCATCGAGTTCTTCGGGGACGAGATCGAGTCCATCCAGACCCTGCACCCGCTCACCGGCCAGGTGGTGCGCGAGGAGGAGGAGATGTACATCTTCCCGGCCTCGCACTACGTGGCCGGCGACGAGCGCATGGGCCGGGCGATCACCACCATCGAGGACGAGCTGCGGGAGCGGCTGCAGGAGCTGGAGTCCCAGGACAGGCTCCTCGAGGCGCAGCGGCTGCGCATGCGCACCACGTACGACCTCGAGATGATGCAGCAGATGGGCTACTGCAACGGCATCGAGAACTACTCGCGCCACATCGACGGCCGTCCCGCCGGCTCCGCCCCGCACTGCCTGCTGGACTACTTCCCGGACGACTTCCTGCTCGTGGTGGACGAGTCCCACGTGACCATCCCGCAGATCGGCGCGATGTACGAGGGGGACATGTCCCGCAAGCGCACCCTCGTGGAGCACGGCTTCCGCCTGCCCTCGGCCATGGACAACCGCCCGCTGAAGTGGGATGAGTTCCTCGAACGGATCGGGCAGACCGTGTACCTCTCCGCGACGCCGGGCGCCTACGAGCTCGGCCAGGCGGACGGCTACGTCGAGCAGATCATCCGGCCCACCGGGCTGGTGGACCCGCAGGTGGTGGTCAAGCCGACCGAGGGCCAGATCGACGACCTGCTCGAGCAGATCCGGGTGCGCACGGCCAAGGACGAGCGCGTCCTGGTGACCACGCTGACCAAGCGCATGGCCGAGGACCTCACGGACTACCTGCTCGAGGCGGGGGTGAAGGTCGAGTACCTCCACTCGGATGTGGACACGCTGCGCCGCGTGGAGCTGCTGCGGGAGCTGCGCAAGGGCACCTTCGACGTGCTGGTGGGCATCAACCTGCTGCGCGAGGGCCTGGACCTGCCCGAGGTCTCGCTCGTGGCGATCCTGGACGCGGACAAGGAGGGCTTCCTGCGCTCCACCACCTCCCTCATCCAGACCATCGGCCGCGCCGCCCGCAACGTCTCCGGCGAGGTCCACATGTACGCCGACAACGTCACGGACTCCATGCGGCGGGCGATCGACGAGACCGAGCGGCGCCGGGCCGTGCAGATCGCGTACAACGAGGAGCACGGGATCGACCCCCAGCCGCTGCGCAAGCGCATCGCGGACATCACGGACCAGCTGGCCCGGGAGGACGCGGACACCGCCGACTTCCTCAAGGGCATGGGGGGCGTGAAGTCCGGGTTCGACTTCGGCATGGGCCACCGCGGCCTCAGCTCACTGGACCGGGCCCCGGCCACGGGGGAGGGTGCCGAGGCCCCGGCGGTGGACCCGGCGTCGCTGCCCGCCAAGGACCTGGCCGATCTGATCGAGCAGATGTCGCAGCAGATGCACCAGGCGGCGGCGGACCTGCAGTTCGAGCTCGCGGCCCGCCTGCGCGATGAGGTCGGCGAGCTCAAGAAGGAGCTGCGGCAGATGAAGCGGGAGCAGTGACCGCCCGGCGCGTTCCGCGCCCCGGGGTGTTATGAAAACACTGATGAATATCTTCATATCAGTGATAGTGTGACGCCATGAGCGCAGCACCCCCGGTCGCGGCCGTGATCGCGGACATCGTCGGCTCCCGCGCCCTCCCGGACCGGGACCGCGCGCAGGAGCAGATCCTGGCCGCCTTCGCGGCCGCGGAACAGGACGTCCCGCCGCTGCGTCCCGCCTGGGCCAGCGTCGGCGACGAGTTCCAGGCGCTGCACCGCACCTGGCCGGACGCGCTCCGGCTGACCGTCCGCGTCACGCTCGCCCTGCCCCCGGGCCTGGACCTGCGCTTCGGGATCGGCCTGGGGCAGCGGCGGGCCCTGGACGCCGGCGGAGACGGCATCGAGGACGGACCGGCCTGGTATCGGGCCCGCGAGGCCGTCGAGCGCGCGCATGAGCGGGCTGTCGGAGCCGCGACCGCCTTCCGCGCCGCGGACCCGTCCCTCACCGCCGCCGTGGACGGGCTCGTCCTGCTGCGCGACCATGTCCTCGGCCGACTCAAGGCCCGCGAACGCCGAATCGCCGCCGCCCTGCTGGGCGGGGCGACCCAGGCGGAGGCGGCACGGGCGGAGCGGATCACGCAGTCCGCGGTGTCACAGGCCGTCGCGCGGTCCGGGATCGACCGGCTGCTCGAGCTGGACGCCGAGCTCGCCGCCGCGGCGACGGAGGTCGCGCCGTGACCGCCCTCGCCCTGCTCGCGCTGGGGCTGCACGACCTGCTCGACGCCGTCCTGCCCGGCGCCTGGCCCACCCCCCGGCGGCGGTGGCTGGCCCGGGCCGGCGCGGCGGTGGCCGCCGTCCTCGCCGCGGTGCTGGTGGCCGTCCTGGCGCCGACCGGCATCTCCGTCGCGGTGGGCGGCGGCCTGGTGGCCCTCGGCCTGCTGATGGGCTGGACGTGGCTGCACCCGGACCGGCCGCTCGGGGTGGTCGCGGTGGCGGCCGCGGTCGGCCTGGTGGCCGTGCTCGAGTCGACCCTGGCGCCCGCGGGCCTGCGCTCCGCGCCCCCGGCCCTCACGCTGTTGGCGGTGGCGCTGGCCCTGACCGAGACCGGCAACCGGGTCACCCGCGCGGTCCTCGCCCTGGCGGGCCGGCCCGCCGACGGAGGCGACGAGGAGGCGGAGGACCCCGCGGCGGAGCCCACGACCGTGCCGTCCGCCGCGCCCACGGACCCCGCGGCCGACGGCCTGCGCGGCGGTCGCTACATCGGGCCCATGGAGCGACTGCTCATGGTCGTCCTGGGGCTCGCGCAGGCCTATCCGGTGATCGCGGCCCTGATGGCGGCCAAGGGCATCGTGCGCTTCCCGGAGATCTCGGCGGACCGCGGCGCCGGCTCGCGCGCGGAGGAGTTCCTCATCGGCTCCCTCGCCAGTTGGGGCCTGGCCGCCGCCGGCGCCGTCGTCGTCTGGCTCGCCCTCGGCTTGACCGCCCCCGGCGCAGCCTGAGACCGGGCCCACCCGCATCCGCGCGCGGGGCCGCACCCGTCTAGACTGGCGCGGCCCCCACGAGCCCTCCATGAAGGAGGCCGGCCTGTGGATCGGGTTCTACGTGGCGCTGGCGCTGGTCTTCGCGGGGCTGCTCTTCGCCCTGGGCGATGCGCAGCACGGCACCGAGTTCCTCGCCGGCTGGGTCACCGAGTACAGCCTCAGCGTGGACAACCTGTTCGTGTTCCTCATCATCATGGCCAAGTTCCAGGTGCCCCGCCGCTACCAGCAGGAGGTGCTGATGGTGGGCATCATCATCGCGCTGATCGCCCGCGCGGTGTTCATCGCGGTCGGCGCCGTCGCCATCGAGCACCTGACGTGGGAGTTCTACATCTTCGGCGCCTTCCTGCTCTGGACCGCCTGGCAGCAGCTCAAGGACGACGGCGGGGACGAGGAGTCCGAGCCGGGCGTCGTGGCCCGCCTGACCCGCCGCCTCAACGTGGCGCCGGACTACGACGGCAACCGACTGCGCACCACCGTGGACGGCCGGCGCATGTTCACCCCCATGGTGGTCGTGTTCATCACGATCGGCCTGACGGACGTGATGTTCGCGGTGGACTCCATCCCGGCGATCTTCGGCCTCACCCAGAACTGGTTCATCGTCCTGACCGCCAATATCTTCGCCCTCATGGGCCCGCACCAGCGGGCCCGACGACGCCCCGCTCCGCCCGCCGCGGGTCGGGGCGTCGTCGTGCGACCGGGTAGACTGACCGGCGACGTAGGGGAGTATCCCGAACACTGTGGACGTCAGCACGCCGCGGCCGCCGAGAGCGCGCCGCCGGCCGGACACAGGGGCCCGGGCCGCGGCCGCGGCGGGCGGAGAGACTTGCGGCACCGTCCTGACCCCTGACGCCGAGAGGTGACCCGTGGAAATCAACGGCCTGACCTGGGGCCTGACGATCGCGCTGATCGTCGGGCTCCTCGCGTTCGACTACTTCGCCCATGTCCGCAAGGCGCACACGCCGTCGATCCGGGAGGCCGCGATCTGGTCCGGCGTCTACGTCGGCCTCGCGCTCGTCTTCGGCCTCGTGTTCTTCGCCTTCGGCGACACCCAGCACGCGGTCGAGTACTACACCGGCTACCTGCTGGAGAAGGCGCTCAGCGTCGACAACCTGTTCGTCTTCCTGGTCATCATGGCCAGCTTTCGGGTGCCGCGCGAGTACCAGCAGAAGGTGCTGCTGTTCGGCATCACGTTCGCGCTGATCTCGCGCACCCTGTTCATCCTGCTGGGCGCCGCCGTCATCGCCGCGTGGTCGGACGTGTTCTACCTCTTCGGCCTGTTCCTGCTGATCATCGCCGGCGGCCAGCTCAAGGGCGAGATGTCCGGCGACGCCGAGGGCGCCCAGGACGAGGCGGACAACGTGATGGTCCGCCTCGTCAAGCGGTTCCTGCCCGCCTCCGAGCAGTTCGACGGCGACCGCCTCTTCACGACGGTGGACGGCAAGCGCCTCATGACGCCGATGCTCCTCGTGATGATCGCGATCGGCGCCACGGACATCCTCTTCGCCTTCGACTCCATCCCCGCGATCTTCGGCGTGACCCAGGAGGCGTACATCGTCTTCACCGCCACGGCGTTCTCGCTCATGGGCCTGCGCCAGCTGTACTTCCTGATCGACGGCCTGCTCGACCGCCTCGTCTACCTGGCCTACGGGCTCTCCGCGCTGCTGGCGTTCATCGGCGTGAAGCTGATCCTGCACGCCCTGCACGAGAACAACCTGCCGTTCATCAACGGCGGCGAGAACGTGCCCGTCGTCGAGATCTCCACGACGCTGTCCCTCGTGGTCGTCGTCGTGATCCTGGCGATCACCGTGGCGATCTCCCTGGCCTCGCCGAAGGGCCAGGCCCTGCGGGCGCTGCAGAACGCCGAGAAGTACTCGTACCGGTACTCGAAGCTGCCCGAGGACGCCGACCCGGCCGAGCGCGAGCGCGCCGCCGCCTTGATGGATCGCTGGACGGCCGGGGCCGAGGCCGTGGACCAGCGCTGGCGCGACCAGCTGCTCGAGCACAAGGACGCGTGGTCGGCCATCATCCGCACGGCCCACGAGACCCGGCTCGCCGATCCCCGTGACGACGACGCGCGCGGGGTCTCCGAGCAGATCGTGCGGCAGGACGGGCCCACCGTCTGAGCCGATCACGGCGCCGGGGAGCCCTCCGCCGGCGCCCGGGCCCCCGGGCCGGTCAGTCGACCGGGTCGGGGGCCGTCGTCGTCCCGGCGCCGTCCGGCGCGGTCATCGCCAGGAGCCGCTCGAGGATCGCCGGTCCGTCGTCGGCGATGCCGTCGTGGTGGAAGGCGTCGGTCTCCCACACCTGCAGGCCGCGGACGCGCCGCGCGGTCTCGAGCGAGAGGTCCCGGTCCACGTACACGTCGTCGGCGTAGACGGCGGCGGCCACGGGGACGGTGTTCTGCGCCAGGGCAGCCACGTCGTAGAGCGGGCCCCACTGCGTGCGCTCGGCGAGCAGCCGCGCCGTGCCGGCCAGGGGCCGCAGCCGGGGGTCGACCTCGACGGACCAGGGCATGACGTGTTCGCCCGTGGGCAGCGGGACCGTGGTCGCCTCCGGGTCGAAGTCCGGGTGCTCAGCGAGCATCCGGGACGCCGACCAGCCGGTGTCCGCCCGGCCGCCGGCCAGGTCCGCCGGCTGCGCGTAGATCGCCTCGTGCAGCACGGTGTAGAGCGGGTTGACGAGGCGGTCGTCCTGGTCGGCGACGGCGGCCAGGAACGTCTCGGACAGGCGCGGCGCGGGTCCGGTGCGGTCCACGGCCTCGGCGAGGACCCAGTGCAGGCGGTCCACGCGGGTGTTGCCGCCCAGCAGCATGCCCAGACCCTGGGCCCGTCCCACGGTGAGCGGCCCGCCGCCGGGCAGGGGGATCGGGGCGCCCGCGGCCTCGGCGGCGCGGATCAGCCCCACGGCCTCCGACCACGCGTCGCGGTCGGCCGGGTGCCGGTCGAAGAACTCCTCGGTGCGGGCGCGCATCCGGGCGTAGGTGGCCCGGTAGACCCGGTCGGCGTGGCCGGTGAGCGGGGCGAGGCCGCCGGTCACCAGGCTGCGCTGCAGGCCCTCCGGGTGGAAGGAGAGATAGCTCAGCGTGCAGAACCCGCCGAAGCTCTGGCCCAGTGTGGTCCACGGCCCGGCGCCGAGGGCGAGGCGCAGCATCTCGGCGTCCCGCACGATCGAGGGCGCCCGCAGGTGCACCAGGTGCTCGGCGCGCGCCTCGTCCGTGGCGAAGGCGCCCGGGGCGGTCAGGGTCGCCACAGTGGCCGGGGTCGAACGCCCCGTGCCGCGCTGGTCCAGCAGCAGCACGCGGTGGCTCTCGGCCAGCGCGCCGAGCCAGCCGCTCAGGCGCGCCGGGCGGGGCCCGGCACTGCCGGGGCCACCCTGGAGGTACAGGGCCCAGGGGCGCTCGCCCTCGGGGTCGTCCTTCGCCCGGATCTCGCGGGCGAAGACGGTCAGCGTGCCGCGCCCGTGCGGCCCGACGCCGGTGCCCGCCGCGTCCTGCGCCTCGGCCTCGGCGAGGCCCAGCGCGTGGTCGATCGGCACCGAGAACCAGTGGTCCACCGTGACGGTGCCGTCGTAGAGCTCGGTGCGCTCGCCCACGCGGTGGCGGGCCGGCTCGAGGGGAGCGAAGCCGCGCGGGTCGCCCGCCACGGGCCGTCCTGCCGCCCGAGCGTCCCCGGCGCTCACAGGCCCCACCCGGACTCGGGCGCGCCCACGGAGACCACCCGGATCACGGGATGGCCCGCCTCGTCGGAGGCGTCCAGGTCGACCACGGCGTTGATCCCGTGGTCCAGGTCCCCGTCCGGGTCCTTCAGGACCTGCCGCACCGCCCACCAGCGCGGGCCGGCCAGCTCCAGCGGGGCGGCGACGTCGGGGGCCGCGGCCACGCGGAACAGCTCGGGGCCGCGCGCGGCGGGGCCGTCGTCGATGTCCTCGTGGTCGTCGAAGTAGGCGTCGAGGGCGTCGGCCCAGTCGTCGGCGGACAGCTCGCCGGACAGGCGCGCGAGCGCCTCGTCCCGCTCGTCGCCGAACAGGCGCACCCGCTGGAACATCGCGTTGCGGACCATCACCCGGAACACGGGCTCGTTGTCCGTCAGGCGAGGCGGCGCCGGCGGCTCGAGCGCCTCCATGTCCCGGCGCAGCTCGTCGATGTCCCCGGCCACCAGGTCCTCCCACTCCTCCAGGAGGGACGAGTCGGTCTGCTTCACCATCTCGTCGAGCCAGTCCAGCAGCACCTGGAGATCCTCGGTGCGGGCCGCCTCGGGCACCGTGTGGCGCAGCGCCTTGACCGCGTCCGTGAGGTAGCGCAGCAGCACGCCCTCGGACCGGGCGATCCCGTAGAACCGCACGTAGTCGCCGAAGCCCATGGCCCGCTCGAACATGTCGCGCACCACGGACTTGGGGGTCAGCTCGAACTCCGCGAGCCACGGGGCGTCCTGCCGGTAGAGCTCGAACTGCTGCTCGAGGAGCTCGGCCAGCGGCCGCGGGTGGGTGATCTCGTCGAGGGCCCGCATGCGGTCGTTGTAGTCCATGCCCTCGGCCTTCATGGCGGCCACGGCCTCGCCCTTGGCGTGCTTGACCTGGGCGGAGAGCACCTGGCGCGGCGGGTCGAGGGTCGCCTCAATCACGGAGACGACGTCGAGCGCGTGGTCGGGATCGGCCGGGTCCAGCAGGTCGAGCGCGGCGAGGGCGAAGGGGGAGAGCGGCTGGTTGAGCGCGAAGTCCGGCTGCAGGTCCACCGTGAGGTCCACGGTGCGGCCCTCGGCGTCCGGCTCGGGCAGACGCTCGACGACGCCCGTGGCCAGCAGCTCCCGGAAGATCCCGAGCGCGCGGCGCATGAGCACCGCCTGGCGGGCCGGGGTCTCGTGGGTGCCGCGCAGCAGGCGCCGGACCGCGATGACCGGGTCGCCGGGCCGGTCGAGGATGTTCAGCAGCATCGAGTGCGTGATCCGCATGCGGGAGACCAGCGGCTCCGGCTCGGCGGAGACGAGGCGCTCGAACGTCGCCGGCCCCCACGAGACGAAGCCGGCCGGCGGGGTCTTGCGCTTGCCGGACTTCACGGACTGCTTCATGCGCTTGGCCCGCTCGGCCTCGTCCTTGACGTTCGCGAACTTCGCCGCGGCCTTGCGCTCGGCCGCCTTGTTCTCGATCACGTGCTCGGGGGCCTGGACCACCACGGTGCCGGAGGTGTCGAAGCCGGCCCGGCCCGCCCGGCCGGCGATCTGGTGGAACTCGCGGGCCTGGAGCAGGCGGGTCTTCTCGCCGTCGAACTTGGACAGCGCGGTGAGCAGCACGGTGCGGATCGGCACGTTGATCCCGACGCCGAGCGTGTCCGTGCCGCAGATGACCTTGAGCAGCCCGTCCTGGGCCAGCTTCTCCACGAGGCGGCGGTACTTGGGCAGCATGCCCGCGTGGTGCACACCGATGCCCGCCCGGACGAGGCGGTTCAGGGTGTGCCCGAAGCCCGCGGAGAAGCGGAAGCCGGCGATCCGCGCGGCGATCGCCTCCTTCTCCTCCCTGGATGTCACCGAGATCGAGGACAGACCCTGGGCCGTCTCCACGGCGTCCAGCTGCGAGAAGTGCACGATGTACACCGGTGCCTGGTGGGTGCTCACGAGCTCCTCGACCTTCTCCTGCAGCGGCACCTCGGACCACTCGAACGTCAGCGGGATGGGGCGCTCCGCGTGGGCGACGACGGCGACCTCGCGCCCGGTGCGCTCGGTCAGGTCCGCCTCGAGGCGGGTCGTGTCGCCGAGGGTGGCCGACATCAGCAGGAACCGGGCCTGCGGCAGCTCGAGGAGGGGCACCTGCCAGGCCCAGCCGCGGGAGGGGTCCGCGTAGTAGTGGAACTCGTCCATCACCACGGTGCCGATCTCCATGCCCGAACCCTCGCGCAGCGCACGGTTGGCGAGGATCTCGGCGGTGCAGCAGATGATGGGTGCGTCACCGTTGACGGTGGAGTCACCCGTGACCATGCCCACGTTCTCCGCACCGAACACGTCCACCAGCGCGAAGAACTTCTCCGAGACAAGCGCCTTGATCGGCGCCGTGTAGTAGGAGACGGCGTCGTGGGCCAGGGCGTCGGCGTGCGCGGCCAGCGCCACCAGGGACTTGCCGGACCCGGTGGGCGTCGCCAGGATCACGTGCCGGCCCTGGACCAGCTCGAGGGCGGCCTCCTCCTGGGCGGGGTAGAGCGCGATGCCGCGGTCCTCGGTCCAGGCCGCGAAGGCCCCGAAGACGTCGTCGGCGTCCGGGGTCGGCGGGAGCGCGTCGATGCGGTCGGTCAGCGAGGGCGGGTTCGTGGCGGCAGAAGTCATCGCCCCCAGGGTATCGGCCGCTCCGCGCGATACGGTGCCGCCATGAGTCAGATCGCGCCCGAGAGCCCGCACCCGGACACCGACGCCGTCGTGGGGGACGTGACCGGCCGAGAGGGCGGGGGGTTCACCTGGGATCCCGCGCAGTACGAGGGCTTCGCCGAGCACCGCGCCCGCCCCTTCCACGACCTGGTGGGGCGCGTGCGCGCCGAGGCGCCGCGCGTCGTGGTGGACCTGGGCTGCGGCCCGGGGACCCTGACCCGGACGCTGGCCGAGCGCTGGCCGGACGCCGAGGTGATCGGTCTGGACGACTCGCCCGCGATGCTCGAGCGGGCCCGAGAGCAGGCGGCCCGCACGGGTGCCCCCGCCAACCTGCGCTTCGAGGCGGTCGACGCCTCGCAGTGGCGCCCGTCGGGGGCGACGGACGTCGTGGTGTCCAACGCGATGCTCCAGTGGATCCCGACGCACCGTCGCCTGATCCGGCGCTGGCTCGGGGACCTCACGCCGGGGGCGTGGTTCGCGGCGCAGATCCCGCGGCCCTACGAGCAGCCCTCCCATGCGGCGATCGTGGCGCTGGCGGAGGACCCGGCCTTCTCCGAGCCGCTGCACGGGGTGGCGACGACCCGCACCGTGGCGCCGCCCGAGGAGTACACGCGGCTGTTCCTCGAGGCGGGGTGGTCCCCGGTCGTCTGGGAGACGGAGTACCAGCAGGTGCTGACGGGCGAGGACCCGGTGTTCCGGTGGACCTCCGGCGCGGCCCTGCGACCGAGCCTGCAGGCCCTGGCCCGCTGGGACGCCGAGGAGGGCGCCGCCGAGGGCGCCGGGCTGCTCGAGGCGTTCGTGGACCGGTACCGCGCCGCCATGCGCGAGGCGTACCCGCCGGTGCCCGGTGTCACGGCCGACGACGGCGGCCCGGTCACGATCTTCCCGGCCCGGCGCCTGTTCATGGCGGGGCAGAAGCCGGCCTGACGCTGGGCCCGGGACCGCCCGGGCGCACCGTCACCAGCCGCGCTCGGCCCACTCCGGCAGGTGGGGGCGCTCGGCGCCCAGGGTCGTGGAGGCGCCGTGGCCGGGGTGGACCACCACGTCGTCGTCGAACGCGTCGAAGATCCGATCGCTCACGTCCGTGAACAGCTGACGGAACCGGCCGTCGTCGCCCTCGGTGTTGCCCACCCCGCCCGGGAAGAGGGAGTCGCCGGTGAAGAGCACGGCCGGCTCGTCCGCCTCGGGGCGGCACACCAGCGCGATGGACCCGGGCGTGTGGCCGCGCAGGGCCACCACCTCGAGCCGGAGCCCGTCCGCCCCCACGGTGTCCCCGTGGCGCAGGCGCACGTCGGGGGCGACCCCCGTGGCCTCGGCGATCGCGTCGGCGTCGTCCTCGCCGGCCGCCGTGCGGGCCCCGGTCAGGGAGGCCAGCGCCGGCAACGCGCGCACGTGGTCCCAGTGTCGATGCGTGGTGACGATCATCTCGAGGCGCGGCTCGCACGGGGTGTCGTCCGCGGCCGAGGCGATGAGGTCGCGGATGGCCTCGGCCTCGGCGGCGGCGTCGATCAGCACCTGCGCCCCCGTGGTCTTGGAGGTGAGCAGGTACACGTTGTTGTCCATCTCCGACACGGAGCAGGTGCGCACCGTGACGGCGGGCAGATCGTGCAGGAGGCGGTTCCGGGCGGTCTCGGGCATGCGCAACAGTGTACGGACGGGGCGGTGAGGCGCCAGGGCGGGCCCGGCCCGCGGTGGGTTCGCCCACAGGCGAGACCCCGGTGTCGTGTCCGTACCCGCCCCTATGCTGGCCGCGTGCCCAAGAACTCCTCCACCACCGTCTCCTCCGCCGTCGAGGCCCACCCCGGCGGCCTCGCCTCCGGCCCCGGCGGCGCGCGCTCGGGCGAGCGGGACCGCATCGTCGTCCAGGGCGCCCGCGAGCACAACCTGAAGGACGTGGACGTCAGCTTCCCGCGGGACGCCATGGTCGTGTTCACGGGTCTGTCCGGCTCGGGCAAGTCCTCCCTGGCCTTCGACACGATCTTCGCCGAGGGCCAGCGACGCTACGTCGAGTCGCTCTCCTCCTACGCCCGCATGTTCCTGGGCCGGGTGGACAAGCCGGACGTGGACTTCATCGAGGGCCTGTCCCCGGCCGTGTCCATCGACCAGAAGTCGACCAACCGCAACCCGCGCTCCACGGTGGGGACCATCACCGAGATCTACGACTACATGCGCCTGCTCTGGGCGCGTGTCGGGGTGCCGCACTGCCCGCAGTGCGGCGAGCCGGTGAGCCGGCAGACCCCGCAGCAGATCGTGGACCAGCTCGAGGAGCTGCCCGAGCGCACCCGCTTCCAGGTGCTCGCGCCCGTGGTCCGCGGCCGCAAGGGCGAGTTCGTGGACCTGTTCAAGGACCTGTCCACGCAGGGCTTCGCCCGCGCCGTCGTGGACGGGGAGACCGTCCAGCTCTCGGACCCGCCCGTGCTGAAGAAGCAGGTCAAGCACACCATCGCCGTCGTCGTGGACCGCCTGGCCATGAAGGAGGGCATCCGCCAGCGCCTCACCGACTCGGTGGAGACCGCCCTGAAGCTGGCGGACGGCCTCGTCGTCGCCGAGTTCGTGGACGTGGAGCCGGTCGCCGAGAAGGGCAGGAAGAACACCGCGGAGTTCGGCGGGCGGGACGCCGAGGGCAACCCCCGGTACCGCTCGTTCTCCGAGAAGCTCTCCTGCCCCAACGGGCACGAGCAGACCGTGGACGAGATCGAGCCGCGCTCGTTCTCCTTCAACAACCCGTTCGGCGCGTGCCCCGAGTGCACCGGCATCGGCTCCCGCCTGCAGGTGGACCCGGACCTCGTCGTCGCCAACGACGAGCTGTCCCTGCGCGAGGGCGCCGTCGTGCCGTGGTCGCTCGGCAAGTCCACCTCGGACTACTGGCTGCGCGTGCTCGGCGGGCTGGGCAAGGAGATGGGCTTCTCCCTGGACACCCCGTGGAAGGACCTGACGGAGGCGGAGCGCGACGCCGTCCTGAACGGCAAGGACTTCAAGGTGGAGGTGACGTTCCGCAACCGGTTCGGCCGCGAGCGCCGCTACACCACGGGCTTCGAGGGCGTCATCCCCTACGTGATGCGCAAGCACGGGGAGACCGAGTCGGACGGCGCCCGCGAGCGCTACGAGTCGTTCATGCGGGAGATCCCGTGCCCGGCGTGCCACGGGGCTCGCCTCAACCCCACGGTCCTGAACGTGCTCGTGGGCGGCCTGTCCATCGCGGACGCCACCCGCCTGCCCATGCGGGAGGCCATGGAGTTCTTCTCGGGGCTGCGGCTGACGGACCGCGAGCGGCAGATCGCGGACCAGGTGCTCAAGGAGATCCTGGCCCGGCTGGCGTTCCTGCTGGACGTCGGCCTCGAGTACCTCAACCTGGAGCGGCCGGCCGGCACCCTCTCTGGAGGCGAGGCCCAGCGCATCCGCCTGGCCACGCAGATCGGTTCCGGGCTGGTCGGCGTCCTCTACGTGCTCGACGAGCCGTCCATCGGCCTGCACCAGCGGGACAACCGCCGCCTCATCGAGACCCTCCTGCGCCTGCGGGACCTCGGCAACACCCTCATCGTCGTCGAGCACGACGAGGACACGATCGCCGAGGCGGACTGGATCGTGGACATCGGTCCTCGCGCGGGCGAGCACGGCGGCGAGGTCGTGCACTCGGGCTCCCTGGCGGATCTCAAGGCGAACACGCGGTCCGTCACCGGCGACTACCTCTCCGGGCGCCGCTCCATCGCGGTGCCGGAGCGGCGTCGCGTCCCGGAGAAGGGGCGCGTGCTGACGGTCCGCGGCGCCCAGGAGAACAACCTGAAGGACGTCTCGGTGGAGGTCCCGCTCGGGGTCCTCACGGCCGTGACGGGCGTGTCCGGCTCGGGCAAGTCCACGCTGATCAACGAGATCCTCTACAAGGTCCTGGCCAACCGGCTCAACGGCGCCAAGCTCGTGCCCGGCCGGCACCGGTCCGTGGAGGGGCTCGAGCACCTGGACAAGGTGGTCCACGTGGACCAGAGCCCCATCGGGCGCACGCCGCGCTCCAACCCCGCCACCTACACGGGCGTGTTCGACGCGATCCGCAAGCTCTTCGCGGAGACCCCCGAGGCGAAGGTCCGGGGCTACCAGCAGGGCCGGTTCTCCTTCAACATCAAGGGCGGGCGCTGCGAGGCGTGCGCGGGGGACGGCACGCTGAAGATCGAGATGAACTTCCTGCCGGACGTCTACGTGCCGTGCGAGGTGTGCCACGGGGCCCGGTACAACCGGGAGACGCTCGAGGTCACCTACAAGGGCAAGAACATCGCCGAGGTCCTCGACATGCCGATCGAGGAGGCCGCGGACTTCTTCAGCGCGTACACCCGCATCTCGCGGTACCTGGACACGCTCGTCGACGTCGGTCTGGGCTACGTCCGCCTGGGCCAGCCCGCCACCACGCTCTCGGGCGGCGAGGCCCAGCGCGTGAAGCTGGCGGCCGAGCTCCAGAAGCGCTCCAACGGCCGCACCATCTACGTGCTGGACGAGCCGACCACGGGGCTGCACTTCGACGACATCCGCAAGCTCCTGCACGTGCTCCAGTCCCTCGTGGACAAGGGCAACACGGTGCTCACCATCGAGCACAACCTCGACGTCATCAAGAGTGCCGACCACGTGATCGACCTCGGCCCCGAGGGCGGCTCCGGGGGCGGCACGATCGTGGCCGCGGGCACGCCGGAGGAGGTCGCACACGTCGCGGAGAGCCACACGGGCCGGTTCCTCGCGGAACTGCTCGCGTAGCATGGACCCCGCCCACGCAGGACGCGGACGAAGGAGAGCCATGGCGACGTCGGAGCCCGTGCGCAGGAGCGCCGCCGCGCTCCTGCGGCTCACCTGCCGCCCCGAGGTCGTCGGCATGGAGCACGTCCCTGCGCGGGGCCCCTTCGTCATGGCCTCCAACCACCTGTCCTTCGTCGACTCGGTGATCCTCCAGGCCCTCGCCCCCCGCCCGGTCCACTTCTTCGCCAAGGAGGAGTACTTCACGGGCACGGGCCTGCGGGGCCGCGTCCGGCGGCGGTTCTTCGAGTCCGTGGGCTCCGTCCCCGTCCGCCGGGGCGAGCAGGCCGCCTCCGTGGCCGCGCTCGAGTCCCTCGTGGGCCTGCTCGAGTCCGGCCAGGGCGTCGGCATCTACCCGGAGGGCACCCGCAGCCGCGACGGCCGCCTCTACCGCGGCCGCACCGGTGCGGCCTGGCTGGCCCTGGCCACGGGCGCACCCGTGGTGCCCGTGGGCCTCGTCGGCACGCAGCACCTCCAGCCGCCGGACACGAACGGCTTCCGTCCCCACCGGTTCTCCGTGCGCGTGGGCGCGCCCCTGGACTTCGGCCACCCCGGGCGTCGACACACCCTGCCGCAGCGCCGCGACGCGACGGCGGCGATCATGGACGCCATCGGCGCGCTCTCGGGGCAGGAGCGCGTGGACGCCTACAACGCCGCCCCGGGTGCCCGTGGCTGATCCGGCCTCCTACCGCCCGGCTCCGGGCGAGATCTCCACGTCGCCCGGCGTCTACCGCTTCCGCGACGCGGACGGACGCGTCGTCTACGTCGGCAAGGCGAAGAACCTGCGCGCCCGCCTGAGCTCCTATTTCCAGGACCCCGCCCGGCTGGCCACCAAGACCCGGACCATGGTGTTCACGGCGGCCGCGGTCGAGTGGACCGTCGTCGGCTCCGAGCTGGAGGCGCTCCAGCTCGAGTACACGTGGATCAAGGAGTACCGCCCCCGGTTCAACATCATGTACCGGGACGACAAGTCGTACCCGTACCTGGCCGTGACCATGAACGAGCAGTTCCCGCGCGTCCAGGTGATGCGCGGCGACCGGAAGCCCGGCGTGAAGTACTTCGGCCCGTTCCACCCGGCCAAGGCGATCCGCGAGACCGTGGACCTGATGCTGCGCGTCTTCCCGGTCCGCACGTGCTCGGCCGGCGTGTTCAAGCGGGCCCGCGCCCAGGACCGGCCGTGCCTGCTCGGCTACATCGGCAAGTGCTCGGCGCCCTGCGTGGGCCGGATCAGCCCGGCGGACCATCGCGCGCTGGCCCAGGACTTCTGCGACTTCATGGCCGGGGATGCGAACCGGTTCATCCGCGAGCTGGAGAAGGCCATGGCCCGCGCCGTCGAGGAGCTGCGCTACGAGGACGCGGCCCGGCTGCGGGACGACATCGCCGCGCTGCGCCGCGTGTTCGAGCGCAACGCCGTGGTGCTGCCGGAGAACACGGAGGCGGACATCTTCGCCCTGCACGCGGACGAGCTGGAGGTCGCGGTGCAGGTGTTCCACGTCCGGCAGGGTCGCATCCGCGGCCAGCGCGGCTGGGTCATGGAGCGCGTGGAGGACGTCGCCGAGCCGGAGATGGTCGCGCACCTGCTCCAGCAGGTCTACGGCGACCTCGAGGGGCCGGAGCGCATCCCGCACGAGATCCTCGTCCCGGTCGAGCCCGACGACGCCGCACAGCTCACCGAGTGGCTCTCGGGCCTGCGCGGGTCCCGGGTCGCCGTGCGCGTGCCCCGGCGGGGCTCGAAGGCGGACCTCATGGAGACCGTCCGGGAGAACGCGGAGATGGCCCTGAAGCTGCACAAGTCGCGGCGGTCCGGGGACCTCACCACCCGCTCCGCCGCCCTGCGGGAGCTGCAGGAGGCCCTGGAGATCACCGAGCCCCTGCTGCGCATCGAGTGCTACGACATCTCCCACTCCCAGGGCACCAACGTGGTCGGCTCGATGGTCGTCATGGAGGACGGGCTGCCGAAGAAGAAGGACTACCGCCGCTTCAACGTCACGGGGGAGGCCGCCCGGGACGACACGGCGTCCCTGCGCGACGTCCTGCGGCGTCGTTTCGCCCGCCTGGCCAAGGAGCGCGCGGAGGGCGCCCCGCTCTCCGGTCAGGTCGAGGGGGACGATCAGGAGGCGGGGCGCCGCTTCGCGTACCCGCCCTCGCTCGTGGTGGTCGACGGCGGCCCGCCCCAGGTGGCCGCGGCCGCGGCGGTCCTCGAGGAGCTGGGCCTGGACGACCTGCCCGTGGTCGGGCTGGCCAAGCGGCTCGAGGAGGTGTGGCTGCCGGGCGACGAGTTCCCGGTGGTCCTGCCGCGCACCTCGGAGGGCCTGTACCTGCTCCAGCGCATCCGTGACGAGTCGCACCGGTTCGCGATCGCGGGCCACCGCAGCCGGCGGTCCAAGGCGATGACCGTCTCCGCCCTGGATGGGATCCCGGGCCTGGGCCCGGCCAAGCGCACCGCGCTGCTGAACCACTTCGGCTCCGTCGCCGAGATCCGGGCCGCCGGCGTGGACCGGCTGACCGAGGTCGCCGGCATCGGGCCGCGGCTGGCCGAGGCCGTCCACACGGCGCTCACGGCCGACACGCCCGCGGATACAGTGGAGTCATGATCGAGGAGACCCTCCAGCCGGAGAAGCCGCCGACATCCGAGGTGCTCGTGATCGCCGGGATGTCCGGCGCCGGACGGACCACCGCCGCGCACGCGCTCGAGGACCACGGCTGGGACGTGGTGGAGAACATGCCGCCGGCCCTGTTCGGCACGCTGGCCGAGCTCATCGCCCGCTCGCCGGAGGCGTTCCCGCGCCTGGCGATCGTGGTGGACGTGCGCTCGCGCTCCTACTTCGAGGAGCTGTACGCCGCCCTGCAGCACCTGGCCAACAGCGGAGTGGAGTATCGCACCGTGTTCCTCGATGCGGAGGACCACGTCCTCCTGCAACGCTTCGAGGCCGGCCGCCGCCCCCACCCGATGCAGGGCAACGCCCGGCTGCTGGACGGCATCCGCGCGGAGCGGGACGTCGTCGAGCCGCTCAAGGCGCGTGCCGACGTCGTGGTGGACACCACCGAGCTGAACGTGCACGGCCTGGCCACGGAGATCACCGCGCTGTTCTCGGAGTCCGGCCCCGTCACGCTGCGCCTGACCATCATGAGCTTCGGGTTCAAGTACGGCGTCCCGGCGGACGCGAACTTCGTGGCGGACATGCGCTTCATCCCCAACCCCCACTGGGTGCCGGCGCTGCGTCCGCACACGGGCACGGAGGCCGCGGTCGCGGACTACGTGCTCTCCCGCCCCGGTGTGGAGGACTTCCTGCGCGCGTACGTCGCCATGCTGGGGCCGGTGTTCGAGGGCTACCGGCGGGAGAACAAGCACTACGCCACGCTCGCCATCGGCTGCACGGGCGGCAAGCACCGCTCCGTGGCCGTCGCCGAGGAGCTCGCCCGGCGCCTGGCCCAGGTGCCCCACGTGACGGTGCACGTCCAGCACCGGGACATGGGGCGCGAATGACGTCCCCGCTCACCGGCCAGCTGCCCCTGCCGCCCGGGATGGGTTCGGAAGGGCGCGGGGTGGGCGCCGGCATGTCCCGCCCCACGGCCCGGGTCACCGCCCTCGGCGGCGGCCACGGCCTCTCCGCGTCCCTCGCGGCCCTGCGGCACGTGGCCGGGCACCTCACGGCCGTCGTCACGGTGGCGGACGACGGCGGCTCCTCCGGCACCATCCGCCGGGAGATGGCGGTGCTGCCGCCCGGCGACCTCCGCATGGCGCTGGCCGCCCTGTGCGACGACACCGACTGGGGTCGGACCTGGGCCCACGTCATGCAGCACCGCTTCCGCTCCACCGAGGTGCCCGCCGACCAGGCCACCCTGGACAACCACGCGCTCGGGAACCTCCTGATCGTCGCCCTCTGGGAGCTGCTGGGCGACCCGGTGGACGGGCTGCGCTGGGCCGGCGCCCTGCTGCGGGCGCACGGTGAGGTCCTGCCGGTCTCGCGGGTGCCGCTGACCATCGGCGGGGACGTGTTCAGCGCCGGCCCGGACGGCCGCCTGCGCACCCGATGCGTGGAGGGCCAGGTGGCCCTCGCGGTCGCCGCGTTCGAGGGGCGCGTCACCGACGTCCGCCTGAGCCCGTCCGACGCCCCCGCCACCCCGGAGGCGCTCTCGGCGATCGAGATGGCCGACTGGGTGGTGCTCGGACCCGGCTCGCTGTACACGTCGGTGCTGCCGCACCTGCTGATGCCGGACGTGCGCGCGGCCCTCGCCGCCACCACCGCCCGGCGCCTCATGGTGCTGAACCTGCGCACGGGAGACCAGGAGACCACCGGCCTCACCCACGCCGACCACCTCAAGGTGCTGCGCTCCTATGCGCCGGACCTCCGGCTGGACGTGGTGATCGCCGACGTGGACGCGGTCACCGACCGGGCGGCGGTGGAGGCCGAGGCGGCCCGGATGGGCGCGCGCGTGGCGTTCAGTAGAGTGAGCAGTGCCCAGGATCCCCAGGTCCACGACCCGCTGCGCCTGGCCGTCTCGATCGGCGAGGCGATGACCCACTGACGCGCGCACCTCGCCGAGAAGGAGCACGAGCATGGCGCTGACCATGACCCTCAAGGAGGAGCTGGCCCGTGTGCCGGTCGCCGCGACCCCGGAGCGGCGGGCGGAGACCGCGGCGATGCTGCGGTTCGCCGGGGGGTTGCACCTCGTGGCCGGCCGCGTCGTCGTGGAGGTTGAACTGGACCACGGCGCCAGTGCGCGCCGCCTGCGGGCCGCCATCACCGAGCTGTACGGCCTGGCCCCGGAGATCGTGGTGGTCTCCGGCGGCAACCTGCGCCGTGGTCAGCGGTACGTGCTCCGGGTCGTGCGCGGGGGAGAGGACCTCGCCCGGCAGACCGGGCTCATCGACCAGCGGGGACGGCCCGTGCGTGGCCTCGCGCCGGTCCTCGTCAGCGGGACGACGGCGGCCACCGCCGCCGTGTGGCGCGGGGCCCTGCTGGCCCACGGCTCCCTCACCGAGCCCGGCCGCTCGGCGGCCCTCGAGGTGACCACGCCGGGCCCGGAGGCCGCGCTCGCGCTGGTGGGGGCCGCGCGTCGGCTCCGCGTGGCGGCGAAGGCGCGCGAGGTGCGTCAGTCGGACCGCGTCGTGGTCCGCGACGGCGAGGCGATCGCCACGCTGCTCGCCGCCGTCGGCGCGGAGCAGACCGCGACCCTCTGGCGCGAGCGGCGCGAGCGCAAAGAGGTCCGGGCCACCGCCAACCGCCTGGCGAACTTCGACGACGCCAACCTGCGCCGTTCCGCCCAGGCCGCTGTCACGGCCGGGGCGAAGGTGGAGCGGGCCCTCGAGATCCTCGGGGACGAGGTGCCCGACCACCTTCGCTACGCGGGACGGCTGCGCCTCGAGCACAAGCAGGCCTCCCTCGACGAGCTCGGCCGCCTCGCGGACCCGCCGATGACCAAGGACGCCGTCGCCGGGCGCATCCGCCGGCTACTGGCCATGGCGGACAAGCGGGCCGCCGAGCGGGGCATCCCCGGGACGGACGCGGCCTCCGAAGGCTGAGCGCGGGATCACCGTCGACGGGATCTGGCCCCGGCGCTCCGCCCCCGATCACAATGGAGACGGACGGAATACGCCGCCGAGACGCGAGGTTGCCCGAGGTGGAGGCCGAGGGCGTCCTGCCCGCAGCCTCGCCTGACCAAGGAGGAAGCATGACCGAATACACCCTTCCGGAGCTGGACTACGACTACGCCGCGCTGGAGCCGCACATCTCGGCCCGCATCATGGAGCTGCACCACTCCAAGCACCACGCCACGTACGTCAAGGGCGCGAACACCGCCCTGGAGAAGCTGGCCGCCGCGCGTGAGGCCGGCGACTTCGGCTCCGTGAACCAGCTGTCGAAGGACCTCGCCTTCAACCTGGGCGGGCACACGAACCACTCGATCTTCTGGAAGAACCTCTCGCCGGAGGGCGGCGACAAGCCGACCGGCGAGCTGGCCGCCGCCATCGACGAGTACTTCGGCTCGTTCGACCAGTTCCAGGCCCACTTCACCGCCGCCGCCCTCGGCATCCAGGGCTCCGGCTGGGCCGTGCTGGCCTACGAGCCCATCGGCGGCAACCTGGTGATCGAGCAGTTCTACGACCAGCAGAACGGCGTGCCGGTCGCCACCATCCCGCTGTTCCAGCTGGACATGTGGGAGCACGCCTTCTACCTCGACTACCAGAACGTCAAGGCGGACTACGTCAAGGCGATCTGGAACATCGTGAACTGGGCCGACGTGCAGGCCCGCTTCGAGGCCGCCCGCGCCGGCGCCTCCGGCCTGATCCTCCCGGCCTGATCCACACCGCGCACCGGGGCGCTGACGTCGTGGCCCCACGACGTCAGCGCCCCGATGCGGGGAGGGGCTCGGCGCTCCGGCCCTGTCCCCACCGCGCGCCCGGACCGGGCGCGACCGCTCGACCGTACCGCCCCGGACCCACCGCCACGGGGACCACGCAACGCGAACTAACGAGAGAGACCACCATGACCAAGATCGCCATCAACGGCTACGGCCGCATCGGACGCAACATCGTGCGCGTGCTCAGGGACCGCGGCCACGAGAACCTCGAGCTGGTCGCGGTGAACGACCTCGCCGACCCCGAGGACCTGTTCTGGCTGACCCAGTACGACACCATCCTGGGCCGCTACCCGGGCGAGCTGGAGCGGACCGAGAAGGGGTTCCGCATCGACGGCCGCGACGTCGCGTTCTTCCAGGAGGCCGACCCGACGAAGCTGCCGTGGGGTGAGCTCGGCGTGGACCTGGTCATCGAGTGCACCGGCATCTTCACGACCGGCCCCAAGGCGCAGGCCCACCTCGACGCGGGGGCCAAGAAGGTCCTCATCTCGGCCCCCGCCAAGGAGGTCGACGGCACCTTCGTGATGGGCGTGAACGAGCACACCTACGACGCGGAGTCGATGCACATCGTCTCGAACGCCTCGTGCACCACGAACTGCCTGGCCCCGATGGCGAAGGTCCTCAACGACGAGTTCGGCATCGTGGACGGCATCATGACCACGATCCACGCGTACACCGGCGACCAGAACCTGCACGACAACGTGCACAAGAAGGATCGCCGTCGGGCGCGCGCCGCGGCCCAGAACATGGTGCCCACCTCCACGGGCGCGGCCAAGGCCATCGGCGAGGTCATCCCGGAGCTGAAGGGCAAGCTCGACGGCTTCGCCATGCGGGTGCCCACCATCACCGGCTCGGCCACCGACCTGACCGTGGAGCTGACGCGCCACGTGGAGGTCGAGGAGATCAACGCGGCGTTCAAGAAGGCCGCGGAGTCCGGTCCGCTGCAGGGCCGCCTGGTCTACTCGGAGGACCCGATCGTGTCCTCGGACATCATCACCTCCCCGGCGGCGTGCACCTTCGACGCCCCGCTGACCAAGTCCATCGGCCAGACCGTGAAGATCATCGGCTGGTACGACAACGAGTACGGCTACACCTCCCAGCTCATGGACTTCGCAGACCTCATCGGCTCGAAGCTCTGAGCCCGCACGGCGCCCGACGGCCCGGGCCGACGGTTCCTCCGTCGGCCCGGGCCGTCCGCCTAGACTGCACCGTGAACCGACCCCGCTCCGGCACCCCAGGAGGCATCATGCCCGCACCGACCCTCACCGATCTGCTCGAGGCCGGCGTCGCCGGCCGCACCGTGCTCATCCGGTCCGACCTGAACGTCCCGCTGGACGGGGACACCGTCACCGACGACGGCCGCATCCGTGCCTCGCTGCCCGCGATCCGGGACCTGGCCGAGGCCGGTGCGCGCGTGATCGTCATGGCCCACCTGGGCCGCCCCAAGGGTGAGCCGGACCCCGCGTACTCCCTCCGCCCCGTCGCCGCGCGCATGGCCGAGCTGCTGGGCACCGACGTCGCCCTCGCCGCGGACGTGACCGGGGACGACGCGCGCGCGAAGGCCGCCGCCCTGCAGGACGGCCAGGTGCTGCTGCTGGAGAACGTGCGCTTCGACGCCCGCGAGACCTCCAAGGACGATGCCGAGCGCGCCGCACTCGCCGGGGAGATGGCTGCCCTGGCCGGCGCGGACGGTGCCTACGTGGGCGACGCGTTCGGCGCGGTCCACCGCAAGCACGCCTCCGTGTTCGACGTCGCGGCGCAGCTGCCGGCCTACCAGGGCCCGCTGGTCGCCGCCGAGCTCGAGGTGCTCACCCGCCTGACCGAGTCCCCGGAGCGGCCCTACGTCGTCGTGCTGGGCGGGTCGAAGGTCTCGGACAAGCTGGCCGTGATCGACAACCTGCTGGACAAGGCCGACATGCTGCTGATCGGCGGCGGCATGCTCTTCACCTTCCTCAAGGCGCAGGGCCACGAGGTGGGCGCCTCCCTGCTCGAGGGGGACCAGCTCGACACCGTCCGCGAGTACCTGCGCCGCTCCGAGGCCGGGGCCGCCCGCATCGTGCTCCCCACGGACATCGTCATGGCCTCCGGCTTCGCGGCCGACGCCGAGCACGAGGTCCTGGCCGTGGACGCCCTCACCTCGGGCGCGCACGGCGCGTCCGCCATGGGCTTGGACATCGGCCCGGAGACGGCCCGGGCGTTCGCGGAGCAGATCCGCGGCGCCCAGACCGTGTTCTGGAACGGCCCCATGGGCGTGTTCGAGTTCCCGGCCTTCGCGGAGGGCACCCGGGCGGTGGCCCAGGCCCTCACCGAGGCCTCCGCGGCCGGCGGCCTGTCGGTGGTCGGCGGCGGCGACTCCGCGGCGGCCGTGCGCACGCTCGGCTTCGCCGACGACGCGTTCGGCCACATCTCCACCGGTGGCGGCGCCTCCCTCGAATACCTCGAGGGCAAGGAGCTGCCGGGCGTCACCGCCCTGGCCGGCGAGGGGCGGGCGTGAGCATGGCGGAGCAGACCACGCGCGTGCCGCTGATCGCGGGCAACTGGAAGATGAACCTGGACCACCTCGAGGCCGTCACCCTGGTGCAGCGCCTCACGTGGCTCCTCTCGGACGCGGACCATGACCAGGAGGCCGTGGAGGTCGCGGTGTTCCCGCCCTTCACGGGCCTGCGGTCCGTGCAGACGCTCGTCACCGGCGACCGCCTGGACCTCGTCTACGGCGCGCAGGACCTCTCGCCCGAGGACGCCGGCGCCTACACGGGCGACGTCTCCGGCGCGTTCCTGGCCGCGCTGGGGTGCCGTTACGCGATCGTGGGCCACTCCGAGCGCCGCACCCTCCACGGGGAGGACGACGCCCTCGTCGCGCGCAAGGCCGCCGCGGCCCTGCGCCACGGCCTCACCCCGGTGATCTGCGTGGGCGAGGGCCTGGAGGTGCGCCAGGCCGGCCGGCACGTCGAGCACACGCTCGCCCAGCTGGAGGGCTCGATCGCGGGCCTGTCGGCGCAGGACGTGGCCGGCGTCGTCGTCGCCTACGAGCCCGTGTGGGCGATCGGCACGGGCGAGGTCGCCGGCCCCGAGGACGCGCAGCAGATGTGCGCGGCCCTGCGCGCCCGCGTGGCCGCACTGCACGGCGACGACGTCGCCGCCGGACTGCGGATCCTCTACGGCGGCTCCGTGAAGTCCTCCAGCGCGCCGGCGCTGCTGGCGCAGCCAGACGTGGACGGCGCCCTCGTGGGCGGCGCCAGCCTCGACGCGGACGAGTTTGCTAAGATCGTCCGGTTCGACCAGGCCTGATCCGTCCGGCCCGACCGACCGCATTCTCCGTGACGGCCCCGGCGCGCGCCGGGGCCGCACCTCGACCCGAGGAGCCCTCCCGTGGACGTCCTGACCCTGGCCCTGCAGATCCTCGTGGTCGTGCTCAGCGTGGTCATCGTGCTGCTCATCCTGCTGCACAAGGGCCGCGGCGGCGGCGTCTCGGACATGTTCGGCGGCGGCGTGACCAGCTCGATGAGCTCCTCGGGCTCCGCCCAGCGTCTGCTCACCCGCCTGACCGTCGGCTCCGTGGTCGCCTGGGGTGTCGTGATCGCCCTGCTCGGCGTCCTGCCGCGTCTGACCATGGAGTCCTGAGGCCGCCCCGCCGGGCCCCGACGCGAACGCCCCGCACGGAAGATCCGTGCGGGGCGTTCGCGCGTCCCGGACCGGTGGGGCGCCGGGGGCCCCTCAGCGTTCGGAGGCCTGCACGGGGGAGAGGTCCGTGCGCGGCAGGCCCTGGTGGAGCACGGCGCCGAAGACCTCGTCCGGGTCCAGGCGGCGCAGCTCCTCGGCCAGGCAGTCCTGGATCGTCCGGCGTGGCAGGGAGATGCGCTGCACCGGCCGGCCCTGCTGATAGAGCCGGGCCACCTGCGACTGCGAGCGGGAGAGCACCACGTCCCCGTCCGTGCACCGCAGGCGCACCGCACGGATCCCGTGGCCGACCTTCGAGTGCGCGATCGTCACGGGCACCTTCAGGGTCAGGGTGAGCCACGCCGCGAGCAGCATGGTGCTGGGGGAGTCCGGCGCCCCGTCCACCGTCACCGAGCGCAGGGTGGCCACGTCGAGCGTGTCGAAGATCCCGGCCACCTGGATCCGCCACAGCGTCAGGCGCGTCCAGGCCAGGTCGGTGTCCCCCTCATGGTGGCCCGCGCGCAGAGCCCACAGGGCGGGCTCGGCCGCGGACGCCGAGGCCGTGTCCGTGATCCGGCGGTGGGCCAGGCGACCGAGCGCCGTCGCCGAGGGGACCCCGGGTGGCACCCCGGGCCACCACACGACGATGGGCGCATCGGGCAGGAGCAGCCCGGAGACGAGCGACTCGTCGGCGTGGGCGTTCTCCCCGGCGCACCACAGCACCACGACGTCGGAGGCGCCGGCGTCGCCCCCGACCCGGATCTCGGCGTCCAGGCGGGTGGGGGCCGCGGGGTCGCCCAGGGCCAGGACGACGATGCGGCACGGGTGTTCGAGCGAGGCCGCGTTGGCGGCCTGGACGGCGGACTCGATGCCGGCGTCGTCCGTGCTGATCACGAGCGTGAGGACGCGGCCGAGGGCCACGACCCCGCTCTTCTCGCGCAGCTGCGTGATGCGCTTGGCCACCTGGGAGGTGGTGGTGTCGTGCATGCGGATCTTCACGGGCGCCTCCAGCTTCGTCCGTCGCGGGCCATGAGGGCGTCGGCCGAGGGCGGTCCCCACGTGCCCGGGGCGTAGGGCTCGGGCTGGGTGCCCAGGCTCGCCCAGTGCTCCTCGAACGGGTCCACGATCCGCCAGGACAGCTCCACCTCGGCCTGGCGCGGGAACAGCGGCGGCTCCCCGAGGAGCACGTCGAGGATGAGACGCTCGTACGCCTCGGGGGAGTCCTCGGTGAAGGCGTGGCCGTAGCCGAAGTCCATCGTGACGTCGCGGATCTCGGTCTGCGTGCCGGGCACCTTGGACGCGAAGCGGATGGTGACGCCCTCGTCCGGCTGCACCCGGATGACGATGATGTTCTGCCCGAACTCGTCCCCGTCGTGGACGGGGAACAGCAGGTGCGGGGGCTTCTTGAAGACGACGGCGATCTCCGTCACCCGCCGGCCGAGGCGTTTGCCGGCCCGCAGGTAGAACGGCACGCCCTGCCAGCGCCGCGTGCGGATGCCCACCTTGAGCGCGGCGTACGTCTCCGTGACGGACGCCGGGTTGAAGCCCTCCTCGTCGAGGAATCCCGTGACCCGCTCGCCGCCCTGCCAGCCGGAGGTGTACTGGCCGCGGGCGGAGGCCGCCGCGAGTCCCTCGGGCGTGTCCGGGACGGTCACGGCCTCGAGGACCTTCTCCTTCTCCGCGCGCAGATGGTCCGCGTCGAACGAGATCGGCTCCTCCATCGCGGTGAACGCGAGCAGCTGCAGGAGGTGGTTCTGGATGACGTCGCGCGCCGCGCCCACGCCGTCGTAGTAGCTCGCCCGTCCACCGATGCCGATGTCCTCGGCCATCGTGATCTGGACGTGGTCCACGTGCTCCGCGTTCCAGAGCGGCTCGAACATCCGGTTGGCGAACCGGAACGCGAGGATGTTCTGCACCGTCTCCTTGCCGAGGTAGTGGTCGATGCGGAACACCGCGTCCGAGGGGAAGACGCGCTCGATCACAGCATTGAGCTCCTGCGCGCTGGCCAGGTCGTGGCCGAAGGGCTTCTCGATGACCACGCGGCGCCACGGGCCCTCGGCCGGCTGCGACCGGTCGGCCAGGCCCTGGTCGGCCAGGTGGCGGGAGACGGCCTCGAACCAGTCCGGCGGGATGGAGAGGTAGAACGCGGTGTTCCCGCGCGTGCCGCGTGAGGTCTCGAGCTCGGCGAGCACCTCGTCCAGACGGACGTAGGCCGCCTCGTCGTCGAACGCGCCGGAGACGAAGCGCAGGCCGCCCTGGAACTGGTCCCACACGGTCTCGTCGAACGTGGTCCGGGAGGAGGCTTCGACGGCGGCGCGCACGTAGTCGGCGAACTCCTCGTCGGACCAGTCGCGGCGACCGAAGCCGACGAGGGAGAACGCCGGCGGCAGCAGGCCGCGCTGGGCCAGGTCGTACATGGCCGGCAGGAGCTTCTTCTTCGCCAGGTCGCCCGTCACGCCGAACAGCACGAGCGCCGACGGGCCCGCGATGCGGGTCAGGCGCCGGTCACGGGGGTCGCGCAGCGGGTTGCGGGGGACGGTCCGGGACTCACCGGCCACGGACGGCGCTCCTCAGGGCCTCGATGCCCGCGTCGCGGCGGCGCAGGTGCAGGGTGACCACGGGGCGGCCGAGATCGCCCAGCACCCGGGCGTCGCCCGCGGCCTGCGCGGCGATGAGCCTGCCCAGGGAGAACGGGCGGCCGGGCACCTCGAGGTCCCGGCCGGCGTCGCCGGTGATCTGCAGGAACACGCCGACGGCCGGGCCGCCCTTGTGGAACTGCCCGGTGGAGTGCAGGAACCGCGGACCCCAGCCGAACGTGACCGGGCGGCCGACCAGGTCCGCCAGGTCTGCGCGCAGCTCCTCGAGCTCGGCGTCGTCATGACGGGAGAGGTAGGCGTGGACCGCCAGGTAGCCGCCCTCGGGCACCAGTGCCGCCGTGGCGCGCAGCACGCCGGCCAGGTCCGGGGCAGAGGTCACGGACGCCGGGCCGGAGACCTCGACACCCTCCACCTCACCGTCGGCCGGCCGCTCGGCGGCGGGGCCGTCCAGCAGGGTGCGGGCGGCGGCCTTGGCGGCCTCCACGTCCGGCTGGTCGAAGGGGTTGATCCCGAGCAGGCGGCCGGCCACCGCGGTGGCCACCTCCCACAGCAGCAGCTGGGCGCCGAGCGAGCCGGCGACCTGCACGCCGTGGCCCGGGGCCGCGACGTCGTCCTCGCCGACGAGCTGCACCTGCAGCAGGTCGGGGGCGTCCCACACGGTCTCGGGGTCGCCGGGGGCGACGACGACGGGCAGCAGCCCGGTGCCGTCCTTGCCCGTGGACTCGGCGATCAGCTGCTCGATCCAGGCCGGCAGTCCGGCGATGCCGGACCCGTGGTCGGCGAAGACGAGCTTGTCGCGCAGCGGGCGGGTGCCGCCCAGGGCCGCGCCGAGCTGCAGGCCCGGGTTGTCCTCGTCGTCGGCGATCAGCAGGTCGAGCACGGCCTCCGCGTCGTCCAGCAGGGCCGCGACGTCCACGCCGGCCAGGCCGGTGGGGACCAGGCCGAACGCGGTGAGGGCCGAGAAACGCCCGCCCACGGTCGGGTCCGCGGTGAAGACGGCGCGCCAGCCGGCGGACTCGCACGCGGCGTGCAGCGGTGAGCCCGGGTCCGTGACGGCGACCAGGCGGGTGCGGGGGTCGATCCCAGCGTCGCGGAACGCGGCCTCGACGACGCGGCGCTGCGAGTCGGTCTCCACGGTGGAGCCGGACTTGGAGGAGACCACCAGCACGGTTCGCTCGAGGTCGCGCTCGAGGGCGCGGGAGACCTGGAGCGGGTCCGTGGAGTCCAGGACCTCGAGCTCGACGCCGGCCGTCGCCGCGATCACCTCGGGGGCCAGGGACGAGCCGCCCATGCCCGCCAGGACCACGCGGTCCACGCCCTCGGCGCGCAGCTCCCGGGTCAGCTGGGCGATGTCTGGGACGAGGGCGCGGGAGTCCTCGAACAGGTCGATCCAGCCGAGCCGCTTGGCGGCCTCGTCGCGGGCCGGCGCCCCCCACAGGTCGGCGTCCTGCGCCCCGAGGCGGGAGGCGACGCGGTCCTGGAGGAGGGCGGGCAGATGGCGGTCGATCGCCTCGAGGGCGGCTCCGGTGGCGGTGAGGCCGAGGGTGCTCATGGGGGGTCCTTCCGTGCGCGTGGCGAGCGGGCGGCGGGGTCGGGGGGCGGGTGCGGTCAGCGATGGGCGTCGAGCCCGGAGCGGACCGAGCCGAGCAGCTCGTCCCACGCGGCCTCGAACTTCTCCAGGCCCTCAGTCTCCAGCACGTCCACGACGTCCTGGTAGGACACGCCTGCCGCGCCGACCGCGTCGAGCAGGGCATCGGCCTCGGCGTAGGCGCCCGTGACGGTGTCCGCCGCAATCACCCCGTGGTCGGCGACCGCCTCGAGGGTCTTCTCCGGCAGGGTGGTCACGGTGTGCGGTGCCACGAGTTCGGTGACGTACAGCGTGTCCGGCAGGGCGGGGTCCTTGACGCCGGTGGAGGCCCACAGGGGCCGCTGCACGGGGGCGCCGGCCGCCTCGAGCAGGCGCCAGCGCTCCGAGTCCAGGGCCTGCTCGAAGGCTCGGTAGGCCAGGCGCGCGTTGGCGACGGCGGCCCGGCCGGTCAGCGCCTCGGCCTCGGGGGTGCCGATCGCGCGCAGCCGCGCGTCGACCTCCGTGTCCACACGGGAGACGAAGAAGGAGGCCACCGAGTGGAGGCGGCGGACGTCGTGCCCGTTCGCCCGGGCCTTCTCCAGGCCGGTGAGCCAGGCGTTGAGCACCCGGCGGTAGCGGGGCAGGGAGAAGATCAGGGTCACGTTCACG
Source organism: Micrococcus sp. GbtcB5 (assembly GCF_019091605.1). NCBI lineage: Bacteria > Bacillati > Actinomycetota > Actinomycetes > Micrococcales > Micrococcaceae > Micrococcus > Micrococcus sp. GbtcB5. The sequence goes on along the minus strand of NZ_JAGXJK010000002.1, from coordinate 70,080 downwards.
CTGATGCCCGCGCCGAGCACGTCCGCGATGGCGGACAGGCCCTCCACGGTCGCGGGGATCTTCACCATGAGGTTGGGACGGTCGACGGCCGCCGCCAGCTCGCGGGCCTGCGCCACGGTGCCGGCGGCGTCGCGGGCCAGGCGCGGATCGACCTCAAGGGAGACGAAGCCGTCCGCCCCGCCGGTGCGCTCGTGGACGGGCGCGAGCACGTCGGCGGCGCGGCGCACGTCCTCGGTCGTCAGGGCGACGACGGCCTCGTCCACCGAGGCGCCGGCCGCGGCGAGGTCGCGCAGCTGTCCCTGGTAGGCGCCCGCGTCCGCGAGGGCGACCGCGAAGATGGACGGGTTCGTGGTGACGCCGGTGACCGAGCGGGTGGCGATCAGCTCTTCGAGCGTGCCCTCGTCCAGCCGCGTGCGGGAGAGGTCGTCGAGCCAGATCGACACACCGGCCTGGGCCAGCGCGGCGGTGTTCGGGTTCTGCGGGGTGCTCATGGTCTGCGGGTGCCTTCCCTTCGGGGTGGACGTGCTCGGGGCGCCGTGGGCGCCGGGCCTCAGAGGAGGCCGCGGGTCACCTCGGCGACGTGCTCGCCAGTGAATCCGTACTTCTCCATCAGGCGGGCGCCGTCGGCCGACTCGCCGTAGTGCTCGAGGCTCACGCGGGCGCCCGGGGAGGAGGCCGTCACCGTGTGCTCGAACCACGGCATCGCGATGCCGGCCTCGACGGAGACGCGGACCGGGGCGTCGGGGCCGTCGGGCAGGACCTCGGCCCGGTAGGCCTCGTCCTGCTCGGCGAACCACTCGAGGCAGGGGGCGGAGACGACGCGGGTCGGGACGCCGTCGGCCTGCAGCAGCGCGCGGGCCCGCACGGCCACGGAGACCTCGGAGCCGGTCGCGATCAGCAGCGCGCGGGCCGGCGTCGGCGCGCCGTCGGCATCCGTGGCGTCGATGAGGACGTAGGCGCCGCGGGCCACGCCCGAGGCGGGGGCGAAGCCGTCCGTGTCCCGGGGGAGCACGGGCAGGCTCTGCCGGGACAGGACGAGCCCGGCCGGGCGGTCCCGGTGCTCGAGCACCGTCCGCCACGCCCACGCGGTCTCGTTGGCGTCGGCCGGGCGGACGACGTCGAGCCCGGGGATGGCCCGCAGGGCGGCCAGGTGCTCCACCGGCTGGTGCGTGGGGCCGTCCTCGCCGAGGCCGATGGAGTCGTGCGTCCACACGTACGTGCTCGGGGTGCCCATGAGGGCGGCCAGGCGGACGGCGGGGCGCATGTAGTCGGAGAACGTCAGGAACGTGCCCACGTACGCGCGGGTCAGGCCGCCGATCGTGATGCCGTTGACGATCGCCCCGGCCGCGAACTCGCGGACGCCGAAGTGCAGGGTGCGGCCGTACTCGTGGCCCTGCCACGTGGCGGTGGAGCGGTGGGCCGGGATGAAGGAGGGCTCGCCCTTCATGGTGGTGTTGTTCGACCCGGCGAGGTCGGCCGAGCCGCCCCAGAGCTCGGGCATGACCGGCGCGAGGGCCGTGAGCACCTCTCCGGAGGCTGCGCGCGTGGCCAGGCCCTTCTCGTCCGCGTCCCAGGACGGGAACGCGTCCGCGAAGCCGGCGGGCAGCTCTCGTCCGGCCAGTCGGTCGTACAGGCGAGCCTTCTCCGGGTGGGCCTCGCGCCAGGCCTGGAACGCCGCCTCCCAGCCGCGGCGGTACTCTGCCGAGCGCTCGGCAATGGACCGGGCGCGGGCCAGGAGCTCGGGGTCGACGTCGAAGGTCGTGGTCGGGTCCAGCCCGAGGCTCTCCTTGAGGCCGGCGACCTCGTCCGTGCCGAGCTTGGAGCCGTGGATGCCGCCGGTGTTCTGCTTCGTGGGGGAGGGCCAGCCGATCACGGTGCGCAGCTTGATCAGCGAGGGCCGGCCGGTCTCGGCCTTGGCCGCGACGAGGGCGTCGTACAGGGCCTCCACGTCCTCCGTGTACTCGGTCACGGCGTGGCCCTGGGCGCCGTTGGTCCAGTCGACCTCCTGCACGTGCCAGCCGTAGGCCTCGTAGCGGCGGACCACGTCCTCGGTGAACGCGATGTCCGTGTCGTCCTCGATCGAGATGCGGTTCGCGTCGTAGACGACGACCAGGTTCCCGAGCTCCTGGTGCCCGGCCAGCGAGGAGGCCTCGGCGGCGACGCCCTCCTGGATGTCCCCGTCGGAGGCGAGCACGAACACGTGATGGTCGAACGGGGAGGTGCCGGGGGCGGCGTCGGGGTCCATCAGCCCGCGCACACGGCGCTGCTCATACGCGAAGCCGACGCCCATCGCCAGGCCCTGGCCCAGCGGCCCCGTGGTCACCTCGACGCCGTGGGTGTGGCCGTACTCCGGGTGGCCCGGAGTCCTGGAGCCCTCGGTGCGCAGCGCCTGGATGTCCTCGAGCTCGAGCCCGGCGCCCGCGGCGAACAGCTGAAGGTACTGGATGAGGGAGGCGTGGCCCGCGGAGAGGATGAAGCGGTCCCGCCCCTCCCAGCGGTCGTCCGTGGGGTCCAGGTGCATGACGTTCTGGTACAGCTGCCACGCCACGGGTGCCAGCGAGATCGCGGTGCCGGGGTGGCCGTGCCCGGCCTTCTCCACGGCGTCCGCCGAGAGCGCCTTGAGCGTGTCGACCATCCGGCGGTCCTGCTCCGAGTAGACGAACCCGCGGGCCGGGGCCACCCGGTCCAGGGTCGGGGGAATGGACGGCTGCGCGGCGTCGGTCACGGGTTCTCTCCTGGCGGATCGGGAGCGTCGGGGCGCGACCCCGGCCGACGCCGGGGCGTCGCGGCGCGGGGCCGTCATCCCAGCCTAGCCCCGCGACCGCGAGGCGGGCCCGACCGGGCGTCCCATGACACGGTTCGTCCCCGGGCGAACGACCGTTGACACGAGTAGACTGCGTCAAGGCCTGCCCGCAGGCGGACCGCCCGAGTGGCCGATCCGAACCCCGGGACGGGCACGCCCACCGTCCCCTCACCGTGAGAAGCAGATGTCATCCTCCCTGGAGTCGCCGTCCGCCGCCCGCGTCGCCGCCGAGCCCGGCGTCGTCGACCGGTCCCCGCTGCCCCTGCGCCGCAAGGTGCGGGCGTACGTCGAGCTGACGAAGCCCCGGGTGATCGAGCTGCTGCTGGTGACCACGCTGCCGACCATGATCTTCGCGCAGCGCGGCTTCCCGGACGTGCTCACCATGATCGCCACGCTCGTCGGCGGTGCGCTCGCCGCCGGCGCCTCCGGCACCTTCAACTGCTACATCGACCGGGACATCGACCGGGTCATGAAGCGCACCGAGAACCGGCCGCTCGTCACCGGCGAGGTCACCCCGCGCGAGGCCCTCGTGTTCGCGTGGGTGCAGACCGTCGTGTCCATCCTGATCCTCGGGTTCGGCGCCAACTGGCTGGCGGCCGGCCTGGGTGTGGCCGCCATCTTCTTCTACGTGGTCGTGTACTCGCTCGTGCTCAAGCGCCGCACGGAGCAGAACATCGTGTGGGGCGGCATCGCCGGCTGCTTCCCCGTGCTGATCGGCTGGGCGGCCGTGCGCGGGACCGTCGAGTGGCCGGCCATCGTGCTGTTCCTCGTGGTCTTCCTGTGGACGCCCCCGCACTACTGGCCGCTGTCCATGAAGTACAAGCGCGACTACCAGCAGGCCGACGTGCCGATGCTCGGCGCCATCGCCTCCGCGCGCCACGTCTCCAACCAGGTCGTGCTCTACGCGTGGGCCACCGTGGCGTGCTCCCTCCTGCTCGTGCCGATGGGCTGGGCCGGCATCGTCTACACCGCGGTCGCGCTCGTCGTCGGAGCCTGGTTCATCTGGGAGTCCCATGTGCTGCAGGTGCAGGCCCAGCGCGAGGACTTCGAGGACCGCAAGGCCATGAAGGTCTTCCACCTCTCCATCACCTATCTGACGCTGCTGTTCATCGCCCTGGCCGTGGACCCGTTCGTGGGCGCGCCGCTGATGCACTTCGGCGCCTGAGCGCCGGTCCGCCCCCAGCGCTCCCCGGGACGCCGACGACGACGGCCCCGCACCAGCCGGTGCGGGGCCGTTCGCGTGCGCGGGGCGTCAGCCCGCGGCGACGGTGCGCGTGGGGGCGGCGGCCTCGACCGGGACACCCGGCCCGGCCGTGACGTAGCGGGCGACCTGGCGGTCCCAGGTCTCCGTCGCGGCGGCCACGAGCAGGGCAGAGCCCAGCATGTGCAGCAGGACCACGCCGATCGGCAGGCCCGTGAAGTGCTGGGTGTAGCCCACGGCGGCCTGGAACACGAGGGCGAGCAGGAGCCGCAGCACGGCGGCGCGCTGCAGGCGGGAGGCGCCGGCCGCGCGGCGCACCGTGAAGAACAGGACGAGGGTGGCCGCCAGGAGCAGGTACACCGGGACCACGTGGGCACGCGTGACCAACAGCGGGTCGAACTCGTGGCGCGGCGAGCCGGGGTCGCCGGAGTGCGGGCCCGTGCCGGTCACCACGGTGCCCAGGTACACGGCGGCCCACGTCAGCGCGAACGCCGCCCAGGCGGCGGCACGGGACCGGCCGGTGGTGGCGCCGTCCACGAGGGGCACCCCCGCCCGGCCGGCACGGCGCTCGGCGGCGATGCGCACCACGAGCAGGGTCGCCACGGCCACCATGATCGAGGACACGATGAAGTGGCCGGCCACCCACCACGGGTTCAGATTCGTCAGGACCACGACGCCGCCCACGAGGGCCTGCGCGGGAATGCCGGCCAGCAGGCCCACGGAGAGCCAGAAGGGGCTCCGGTGGGTGCCGCGCAGGTTCCACAGGGACAGGAACATGGCGGCGGCGATGACCACCAGGACGAACGTCAGCGTCCGGTTGCCGAATTCGATGTAGCCGTGGATGCCCATCTCCGGGGTGTTGGTGAGGGACTCGGGTGAGCACTTGGGCCACGTGGGGCAGCCCAGGCCGGAGCCGGTGAGGCGCACGGCGCCGCCGGTGACGATGATGCCGATCTCGGACGCCAGGGACGCCACGGCGAGGGCCATGGTGGCCTTCGAGAGGCGCTGCGGCAGACGGGCGGCGAGTCCGGCCGGGGCGGTCCGGGCCGCGGGGGTGGTGGTGGACACGGTGTCCTTCCGATCGTTCGATGCAGGGGGACGGGGAACGGTTCAGGGCCGCCAGCGGAACCAGCGGAGCGCGGCCGCGACGGCCACGGCGCCCCACAGGGTGAGCACGAGCAGGGGGACGGGCGACCAGGACCCGTCCAGGAGGGCGGCCCGCAGGGCCGTGCCCAGCGCGCCGGAGGGGAGCAGGTCCACGCCGGGGACCCGGGCGGGGAACACCGTGCCGCCGACGGCGCCGAACAGCACCCACAGCAGGTTGGCGACGGCGAGGGTCGCCTCCGGCCGGGCCGTGCCGGCGAGCAGCAGCCCGAGGGCCGTGAAGGCGGCGGCCCCCAGTGCGAGGGCGACCAGGGCCGGCAGGATCCCCTCGGGGTCCGGACGCCACCCGAGCGCCAGGCCGACGCCGCCGATCACGCTCACCTGCACCAGCAGGAGGGCCACCACCGCCAGGGCCTTGCCGGCGACGAGGCCGAGCGTGCCCAGCGGGGTGGTGGCCAGGGCGGCGAGCACGTCGTAGCGACGCTCGAAGCCCGTGGCGATCGCGGTGGCCGTGAACGCGGAGCTGATCACGGCCAGGGCGAGCACGCCGGGCACGGCCACGTCCAGGCCCGATCGGCCCGGGGCGTCGAGCAGGCCGGTGACGTGCACGCCCACGAGCGCGAGCAGGGGCAGCACCACGGTCACGAGCAGCTGCTCGCCGTTGCGCAGCGCGGTGCCGGTCTCGTAGCCGGCCTGACGCAGGACGCGGGCGGCCAGCGGGGCGGCGCCCGCGTGGGCTCCGGTGCCGGCCGGGGCGCGGTGGTCGACGACGGGCGTGCTCATGCGGCGGTCTCCCGGAGGATCTGCTCGAGGCGCAGTCCGGCGCGCTCGAATCGGGTGGGCATCAGGGCGTGCTCCCGCCAGCTCGCCGCGAGGACGGCCAGGTCGTCCGGGCCGCGGACGCCGGCCACGCGCAGGCGGGCGGACTCGTCGAGGCCGGCCGCGCGCAGCGGCGCGGGCAGGGTGTCGGCCCAGGCGCGGACGGCGTCGGGGGAGGCGTCGCCGAAGTCCACGTCGACGACGTCGCCCTCGGCCACGCGTGTGAGCTCGGACAGCGGGCCGGAGCGGACCACGCGGCCGGCGCGCAGGATGGCGACGTCGTCCGCGAGCCGCTCGGCGTCGTCGAGCAGGTGCGTGGTCAGCAGCACGGCGGCGCCGCGGTCGGTCTGTTCCCGCACGACGTCGTGCACGACGGGCCGGGTCTCCGGGTCGAGGCCCGCGGTGGGCTCGTCGAGGAACAGCATGTCCGGCCGGCCGACGAGGGCGGCCGCGAGCGCGACGCGCTGGCGCTGGCCACCGGAGAGGCGGCGCAGGGGGCGGCCGGCGACGTCGGCGATCAGCAGGCGCTCCAGCAGCGGCTCGACGGGCAGCGGGTCGCGGTACAGGGACGCCACGTGGCCGATGAAGCGGCGGGCGGGGATCGCGGGCGGCAGGCCGCCCTCCTGCCACATCACGCCGATGCGGGCGCGCAGGTCGGCGGAGGCCCGCCACGGGTCTGCGCCGAACACGCGCACGGTGCCGGCGTCGGGCCGGTCCATGCCGTGGCAGAGGCCGAGGGTGGTGGACTTGCCGGCCCCGTTGGGGCCGAGCAGCACCGTGACGGCGCCGGCACGGGCGGTGAGGTCGACGCCCCGCAGGACGGGGGTGCGGGACCGGCCGCGGCCGAGGCTCCGGTGGACGTCGCTCAGGCGCAGGACGGGCTCGTCGCGCGGCACGGGATCCGGGGTCAGGGGAGGTCGGGGCACTGTGCCAGTCTAGTCCTCGGGCCCTGCGACCCCGGCTCGAGGGGCCGGGGCGCCCGGTCTGACGCGGGTTCCGCCGCGACCGTCATCAAGCCAGGCGAGCCTCACTTGAACCGTTCCAGATCAATAGGTCATGATGGCGTGGTGTATTCGGATCAGTCTGCGTCGCCCCCCGCTCCGGCCCCGGCCGAGGGCACGCGCGAGCGTGTGCTGCAGCTGGTCCTGACGCGTGGTCCCGTCAGCGCGGCCGAGATCGGTCGCGAGCTGGAGCTGACCGCGGCCGCCGTGCGCCGCCATCTGGACGCGCTCGAGGAGGACTCGCTCGTCGAGGTCAAGCGGGTCACCGCGGCCCGCGGCGCGGGACGGCCCTCCCGCCGTTACGTGGTCACCTCGCACGCGCAGGAGCACCTGCCCAAGGACCACCTCGCCGTCGCCCTGGACACCCTGGCCCGCCTCGAGGAGCTCGCCGGGGAGGAGGAGGTGCGCCGCACCGCGCGCCACGCCTTCCGGGAGATCGAGGAGCGCTTCACGGCCGCCGTCGACGGCCGGGAGACTGCGCTGCAGGACCGCACCCGGATCCTCGCGCGGGTCCTCGACGAGGCCGGCTACGCCGGCACGCTGCGCCACTTCGGCGCGGGCCTGGCGCCCACCCTCCGCGCGGACCAGGTCTGCCAGGGGCACTGCCCGTTCCAGGGAATTCCCGCGCGCCATCCGGAGTTCTGTGAAGAGGAGACCGCGCTGTTCGCCCGCCTGCTCGAGGTGGACGTGCGCCGGCTCTCGACCCTCGCCGCCGGCGCCCACGTGTGCACCACACACGTGCCGCTGGGCCGCGACTGAGCCGCGCGGGCCACGCCCCGGCTCCCGCCGACCACCCGACCGACCCCGACCGCAGTGACTAGTGAGAGAGGCTGAGATGACCGACCAGATCGTCCAGCGGGACTCCGCGGAGACCGCCGACCCCGGCGTGATCCAGGAGATCCTCGACAAGAACCCCGAGCTCAACGCCATCGGCGCCTACCAGTACGGCTGGGCCGACTCCGACGCGGCCGGCGAGAAGGCCGTCCGCGGTCTGAACGAGGACGTCGTGCGCGACATCTCCGGCAAGAAGGACGAGCCGGAGTGGATGCGCGACCTGCGCCTCAAGGCCCTCAAGTACTTCGAGCGCAAGCCGATGCCGGCGTGGGGCCCGGACCTGTCCGGCATCGACTTCGACAACATCAAGTACTTCGTGCGCTCCACCGAGGGCCAGGCCAAGACCTGGGAGGACCTGCCCGAGGACATCCGCAACACCTACGAGCGCCTGGGCATCCCCGAGGCCGAGCGCGAGCGTCTCGTGGCCGGCGTCGCCGCCCAGTACGAGTCCGAGGTCGTCTACCACCAGATCCGCGAGGACCTGGAGGAGCAGGGCGTCGTGTTCCTCGACACCGACACCGCGCTCAAGGAGCACCCGGAGATCTTCGAGGAGTACTTCGGCACCGTGATCCCGGTCGGCGACAACAAGTTCGCCTCCCTGAACACGGCCGTGTGGTCCGGCGGCTCCTTCGTGTACGTGCCCAAGGGCGTGCACGTGGAGATCCCGCTGCAGGCCTACTTCCGCATCAACACGGAGAACATGGGCCAGTTCGAGCGGACGCTGATCATCGCGGACGAGGACTCGTACGTGCACTACATCGAGGGCTGCACCGCCCCGATCTACCAGTCCGACTCGCTGCACTCGGCCGTCGTGGAGATCGTGGTGAAGAAGAACGCCCGCGTGCGCTACACCACCATCCAGAACTGGTCCACGAACGTGTACAACCTCGTGACCAAGCGCGCCGTGGTCGAGGCCGGCGGCACCATGGAGTGGATCGACGGCAACATCGGCTCCAAGGTGACCATGAAGTACCCGGCCGTGTACCTGACCGGCGAGCACGCCACCGGCGAGACCCTCTCCGTCGCGTTCGCGGGCAAGGACCAGCACCAGGACACCGGCTCCAAGATGGTGCACATGGCCCCGCACACGAACTCCTCGATCGTGTCCAAGTCCGTGGCCCGCAGCGGCGGCCGCGCCGCCTACCGCGGCCTGGTGCAGATCGCCGAGGGCGCGAACGGCTCCGCGAACTCGGTGGTGTGCGACGCCCTGCTCGTGGACACGGTCTCCCGCTCCGACACGTACCCGTACATCGACATCCGCGAGGACGACGTGACCCTCGGCCACGAGGCGACCGTCTCGAAGGTGTCCGAGGAGCAGCTCTTCTACCTCATGAGCCGCGGCATGTCCGAGGACGAGGCCATGGCCATGATCGTGCGCGGCTTCATCGAGCCGATCGCCCGCGAGCTGCCCATGGAGTACGCGCTCGAGCTCAACAAGCTGATCGAACTGCAGATGGAAGGATCGGTGGGCTGACATGACCGACACCGTGGAGAACACCCAGCGGACCATGATCCCGGGCATGGGCGAGGAGGGCGAGAAGCTCACCGTCGCGCAGAACCCGGTCGCCCGGGCCGGGGGCCGGGAGCGCAACGCCGCGGGCTCGCGCGCCGATCGCCTCAGCTCCTTCGAGCTGTCCGACTTCCCCGTGCTCACGGGGCGCGAGGAGGACTGGCGCTTCACCCCGCTCAAGCGCCTGGGCGGGCTGCACCTGCCCGAGGGCGACGACGCGCGCCTGACCGGTGCCGCGCCCGCCGTGGCCGTGGCCGAGCAGGCCGGCGTCACGGTGGAGACCGTGGCCCGCGACGACGCCCGCGTCGGCTCCGTCCTGACCCCCGACGACCGCGTGTCCGCCGCGGCCTGGAACTCGGTCTCCGAGGCCACCGTCGTCACGATCTCCGGCGAGGTCGCCGAGCCGGTGCGCATCGACGTCGTCGGCTCCTCCGCCGACCCGGCCGCGATGCACCTGACCGTGCTCGTGGAGGAGAACGCGCAGGCCGACGTCGTGATCGCCCACCGCGGCACCGCCGTGCTGGCCCAGAACGTCGAGTTCGACGTGCGCCGCGACGCCCGCCTGAACGTGGTCGCGGTGCAGGCCTGGGAGGGCGATGCCGTGCACGTCTCGGCCCAGCAGGCCTCGGTCGCCACGAACGCGCACTTCAAGCACGTGGCCGTCTCCTACGGCGGCGGCGTGGTGCGGCTGACCCCGACCGCGCGGTTCGCCGCCGAGCGCGGTGAGGCCGAGATGTACGGCCTGTACTTCGCCGACGCCGGGCAGCACCTCGAGAACCGCCTGTTCGTGGACCACAACCAGCCGGACTGCGTCTCGAACGTGCTCTACAAGGGCGCCCTGCAGGGCACGGACGCGCGCACCGTGTGGGTGGGCGACGTGCTGATCCGCAAGGAGGCCGAGGGCACGGACACGTATGAGAAGAACCAGAACCTGCTGCTCTCCGACGGGGCGCGCGCGGACTCGGTGCCGAACCTGGAGATCGAGACCGGCGTGATCGAGGGTGCGGGCCACGCGTCCGCGACCGGCCGCTTCGACGAGACCCAGCTGTTCTACCTGATGGCCCGCGGCATCTCCGAGACCGAGGCCCGCCGCCTGATCGTGCGCGGCTTCCTCAACGAGATCATCCAGAAGATCGGTGTCGGCGACGTCGAGGACGAGCTGACCGCCGTCATGGAGGACGAGCTCCGCATCGCGCAGCTCTGACCGACGCCCCGCAGACCCCACCGCCTTCCACCCGAGGAGAACCACCATGGCAACCCTGCAGATCACCGACCTGCACGTGCAGATCGCGACCGAGAACGGCCCCAAGGAGATCCTGAAGGGCCTCTCCCTGACCATCGAGACGGGCGAGACCCACGCGATCATGGGCCCGAACGGCTCCGGCAAGTCCACCCTGGCCTCGACCATCGCCGGCCACCCGCGCTACGAGGTCACCTCCGGCTCCATCACCCTCGACGGTGAGGATGTGCTGGAGATGAGCGTCGACGAGCGCGCCCAGGCCGGCCTCTTCCTGGCCATGCAGTACCCCGTGGAGATCCCGGGCGTCACCATGACCAACTTCCTGCGCACCGCCAAGACCGCGCTCGACGGCCAGGCCCCCTCGCTGCGCACCTGGACCAAGGACGTCAAGGGCGCCTTCGAGGCCCTGCAGATCGACCCGGCGTTCATGAACCGCAACGTCAACGAGGGCTTCTCCGGCGGCGAGAAGAAGCGCGCCGAGATCCTCCAGCTCGAGCTGTTCAAGCCCAAGTTCGCGATCCTCGACGAGACCGACTCCGGCCTCGACGTCGACGCGCTGCGCATCGTCTCCGAGGGCGTCAACCGCGCCCAGGCGCAGAACGAGATGGGCACCCTGCTGATCACCCACTACACGCGGATCCTCAACTACATCAAGCCGGACCACGTGCACGTGCTGGTGGACGGCCGCGTCGCCGAGTCCGGCGGCCCGGAGCTCGCCGAGCAGCTCGAGGCCGAGGGCTACGCCCGCTTCGAGAAGGCCGCGGCGGGGGCCTGAGATGACGGAGACCACGAACCAGGCGCCCACGGAGGACATCCGTGAGGCCCTCAAGGACGTGATCGACCCGGAGCTGGGCGTCAACGTCGTGGACCTGGGCCTGCTCTACGGGCTGCACTACGCCGACGACGGCGCGCTGCTCGTGGACATGACCCTGACCACCGCGGCCTGCCCGCTCACGGACGAGATCGAGGACCAGGTCTCCCGCGCGATCGGCACCATGGTAGACGAGTGGCGGCTGAACTGGGTCTGGATGCCCCCGTGGGGCCCCGAGCGGATCACCGAGGACGGTCGCGACCAGATGCGCGCCCTCGGCTTCCACATCTGATCCCGCCCGGGCCCCGGCGGGGGGGGCCGGGCCCCCCCCCCCGCG